>CAWUJX010000062.1:0-15879 GCA_963922635.1 uncultured Hyphomicrobiales bacterium
AAACAGCTACCATAGCTGCTGCTGAACCCAGAAGAAGAGATTTGATGTTCATGTTATCTGCCTCAAATTGTGTTTTGATGACGGGAGTATCCAATTAACCCTATATAAATGCAAAAAATTGGCTACAAATGAAGCCACCGCGCCCTGAACATTCGACATTTACATATACGCTGTTGCACAAAAGCAACGATTACGGCCTATCTTACCGGCTTTATTGAAGCGAACTTTTCACTTAGGCGAATTTAGAGAAATCTCACTCCACGCGGAAGTTTGTTTCCTGCTCAAGGCTTGCAATGATTTGCAGCGGTAGATCCACCAATACACCCACTTGCGTGTATTCCACATTTTTCTGGTCCACATAGACTGCTACGCTGGAACCGTTCAACGAGACCAGTAACTCAGTCAAGCCGCCTTGGTCGTCAAGGAATGCGTCTTCCACATACCCGACTACATCGCCCGCGGCGTCACGGACCGGCATACCCAACCATGCATCGTTCAACTCATGGGCATCTTCATAGGTGCCGTGTAGCTCGAACTGATCAAATTGTTCAAACGGACCTGTGTCAGTTTCGGATGCATAGGCCATGGCGATACGATCATCGAAATTTGTTTCCTGCGCCATCGCCGTGAGGCCAACGAGCGAAAACGAAGTGGCAATTGTGATCGCAATCATAACTTTAACCATTGGGTTTTTCATGGTGCTTATGGGCAATACGCCCTCTCCTGTTTGAACCTGCCCTTTGCGGGTCTGTCGTAACCAAAGCCAGAGATTTCTCGTGCATTGATTTAACTTCACTATAAATTGGTATCTTGAAACCCGGTGTGACCGTATGCACATCCCGTTAGAACGGGTTCAAACCGTTGGAAATCAACGCCTGAGTAAGGAATGTCATGGCGACGCCCAAGAAAACTGCCCGCAAAACACCTGGCAAAAAGACCCTCAATCTCGCGCTTCAAGGAGGTGGGGCACATGGCGCATTCACGTGGGGTGTGCTCGATTTTCTGATGGAAGACGGGCGCGTCGGCATCACAGGCATTTCAGGCACCAGTGCAGGCGCCATCAATGCAGTGGTGATGGCCGACGGGTATCAGAGAGGCGGTCCGGACTGTGCCCGCGAGCGGCTTTCCAACTTCTGGGAAAAGCTGAGTGCGCTTGGCGGCTTCAGCCTTGTTCAACGCACGCCCCTTGACCGTGCCCGTGGGGACTGGAGCCTGGACTATTCGCCCGGGCGGATGATGTATGATTCATTCACGCGGGCATTTTCTCCTTATGAATATAACCCAATGAATCTCAATCCACTTCTGGATTTGCTGGATGCTGAAGTGGATTTTGACCGGGTTCGTGCCTGTAGCGATATCCAGCTTTTCGTATGTGCCACCAATGTGCGGACGGGAAAAACCAAAGTTTTCAAGCATCATGAGATCACGGCTAAAACGGTGATGGCGTCCTCTTGCCTTCCGGAAGTGTTTCACGCGGTGGAAGTTGACGGTGAACATTATTGGGATGGTGGCTTCATGGGGAACCCACCGCTATACCCGCTGTTTTATCACACCACCTGTCCCGATGTTCTACTGGTGCAAATCAACCCTGTGGAGCGTGATGAAGTGCCGGTGACCGCGCGGGGCATCCATAACCGACTGAATGAAATCACATTCAATGCAACGCTGCTGCGTGAATTGCGAATGGTCGAATTCGTTACCCGGCTCATTGATCACGGCAAACTCGACATGGAAACCTACAAGCGCATTAATATGCACTCTATAGGCCCCGCAGAGGAAATGCTGGAACTCTCCTCCTCCTCAAAGCTAAATCTTGAGTTGGAGTTTCTGTATTACCTGCGAGACCTTGGCCGCATGAATGCCGAGCGATGGCTTGACGAAAACTATGATGCGATCGGTAAGACATCGAGCCTTGATCTCCGCGCCATGTTTGAATGAAACGCAGCAAGCCAGTTTGTAAATATTGATTTACATTGATTTATGTCAATACAAATTGACATTTGTACCGTCATACTTGCCTGACAACAATCAGGCAGGCCCATGCGTATTTTATTTGTCCACCCCAACTATCATTCAGGCGGCGCGGAAATCGCCGGTAACTGGCCCCCGGCATGGGTAGCCTATCTTTCAGGGGCATTGCGCAAGGCGGGCTTTGAGGAAATTGACTTCATTGATGCCATGACAAATGACCTCAGTGATGACGCGATCCGTGAGAAAATCATCGCCTATCAGCCGGATGTAATCGGCGTCACCGCCATTACGCCATCTATCTATATGGCTGAGCGGGTGTTGGAAATTGCTGCGGAGGCAACACCCGACGCACTCCGGGTTTTGGGCGGTGTTCATGCCACCTTTATGTATAAACAAGTCTTGTCCGAGGCGCCTTGGGTAGACGTGATTGTTCGAGGTGAAGGTGAAGAAGTCGTCGTCAATCTGATGGAAGCAGTCAGAGAAGGTCGCTGGCCGGAAGATCGCTCGAAAATTAAAGGCCTTGCGTACATAGAAGACACAAAAATCATTGCTACTCCTGCGGCCCCAACAGTGAAAGACCTTGACGGCCTTGAACCGGATTGGAGCCTTCTTGAATGGGACAAATACATTTATGTGCCGCTCAACACGAAAGTTGCGATCCCGAATATGGCCCGTGGCTGTCCGTTCACATGTTCGTTTTGCAGCCAGTGGAAATTCTGGCGCGATTACCGTGTGCGTAACCCTATCAAGGTGGTGGACGAGATTGAAAGACTTGTCACCGAAAACGGTGTGGGATTCTTTATTCTAGCTGACGAAGAGCCGACAATTAACCGCAAGAAGTTCGTCCAGTTCTGCGAAGAACTGATCGTCCGCGGTCTGCCAGACAAGGTCAAGTGGGGTATCAATACCCGTGTCACCGATATTATGCGGGATAAGGAACTGCTCCCACTCTATCGCAAAGCGGGCCTTGTTCACGTGTCCCTCGGCACCGAAGCTGCGGCGCAGTTAAAGCTTGAACAGTTCAACAAAGAAACCAAAGTCGAAGAGAACAAGGAAGCAATCCGGCTTTTGCGTGAAGCGGACATCTTTGTGGAAGCGCAATTCATTGTTGGTCTCGATAACGAAACCGAAGAGACCCTTGAAGAGACGTATAAAATGGCTTGGGATTGGCAGCCCGACCTTGCTAATTGGGCGATGTATACGCCCTGGCCATTCACCCCGCTCTTCCAGGAAATCAAAGACAAAGTGGAAGTCTTTGACTTCTCAAAATACAACTTCGTGACGCCGATCATGGCACCGGAAAAGATGACCCGGGGCGAATTACTGAACGGTGTCATGAAGAATTACCGACGCTTTTATATGAAAAAAGCGCTCTTCCATTATCCTTGGAGAGGGACCGGATTTCGCAGGCGCTATCTTCTTGGTTGCTTGAAAGCATTCCTGAAGGCAGGTGTTGGCCGCACATTCTACGATCTTGGAAAAGCGGGGTATTGGGGGCCGCAATCGAAGGATAAGGTGGACTTCCACTTTGACGAGAACCGACAATTGGCAGAGGCACAATTGGAAGATTGGGAAGCGGCCGCAGACAGGGCAACTCGCGCAAAGGAGCGACGGGAAGCCTTGAAACTACAGGGTAAGGAACGCGCAGTTGAGCGCAACAAGCGCAAAGGCAAAGGTCCGCAAACCGAGATCCGCGTATGCGGCGGTAGCAGCGAACAAATGGCTGAAGATGCATGATGCTGAACCAGATCACGCAACCGCTCGTATAGGGCCCAATGCGCTAACCCAGCTTTTCGATCCAATCCGAACCCACTATGGAGCCGATGTTCTCAAACAAATGTTGGGTTCAGCGGGAATCACACAACTTCCGAGCATGACCGGGTTAATTGATGAAGCACCCGTCATCCGGTTTCATGCACTTTTGCATGAGACTAAGGCTGAAAACGCAAAGATGATCGAGCGGGAAGCAGGCATTGGCACGGCACGCTATGTTCTGGCAAATCGAATTCCGAAGCCTGTACAAGTTGCCTTGAAGGTTCTACCTCCAAGCCTTTCGGCAATTCTTTTGACTCGTGCAATCGCCAAAAATGCATGGACTTTCACAGGCTCTGGCGGATTTGAGGTGATTTCTAAGAGACCATTGATACTTCAAGTCACCAAAAATCCCCTAATCCGCGGAGTGGAAAAACCCAGTTGCGATTGGCACGCTGCCGTTTTCGAAACCTTGTTCCAAACGCTCGTGAGCAAAAAAACGCGTATCCATGAATTATGCTGCAGCGCTACAAAGCAAAACGGCTGCCAATTCCGAGTGGACTTTTAAGTTCAAGCGAAATGTCAAAATCGGGCGTCATCGCGAAGCGAAGACTTCAGCCACCCAACAGATTACTCGACATCAAAGAGAACTTCGTTACGGCGTAAAAACCCTGGCGTGAACGGATCATTGTAATAAGCAAAAGTGGGAACGGGATTGACCGTTATCCCTTGTTTCTCCGCCCAGTTTCTCAACTCATTTTCCTTCTGTGAAAGGAGTTCGTCGGTCTGCTTTCCGCTGAATCGAATTGCGATGCGCTGCTGGGGAGGCATTTCACGCAAGGTAACCTCAGCGTCGTCTGGTTTTGGCAGGTTCTCCAGCGTATAGCCCGAGGGCATTATGAATTGCACTGCCCAACGATCCTCGGTTTTCCTTTGAGTTACAGGCGCTGTCATTGATATTTTTTCGCCGCCGCGCTCCTTGGCGAAAATGTAAGAAGCAAGCGGTCCGAATGAATTACGAACCGCGGTTTCCCGTGAGCCGGGTCTCGTGATTTCTGCGACAGTCAGCTTGGGATAATCCCTAACCTCAATGTCGCCATCGCTTTTCACGACCTGGTAGCTCGGAGTTTCAACGCTTGCCATCACATAAACATAGGCACCGAGGATGCCCAGGACACCCAAGCCCAACACTGCAGCAATGATCATTATCGGCTTTCTCATTTTGCCTCTCTGACACAGAAGACTTTAATCGTAGTCGCCTATCAACTCCACATAAGGTCCGCCGCCCTGATTACAATTTCAAAATTGTTCTTGTTTTGTTCTATTCATGATGATAGGAATATTTTCATTGAAATTATCGGACAACCTTGTTTGTCCTCCAGAACGCAAATTTGGATTGGAGAGGAACCATGGCAATACGTGCAGAACAGCGGGTGGATACATTAGCGGCCCATGAGGCTTTCATGGGTCAGTCTGTCATCGCGCGTGGACGGGACACGTCTCCCGATACGCTTCGCCGGGACGCACGAACATCGTCGCGCAACAAGGGGCGAGGTGCCACTCTTAACCCATCGAGCCGATTTGATACGCATTCACGTCATGTGTTTGACGACGGTTGGCAAACCCTTGATGAGTTACCGCCGTTTCAAACCCAGGTCCAGGTGGAGAAACCTAAAACCGTGATCGCAAAAAACGAGTCACCCGACCTGCCATTTGATCGCTCCATTAATCCTTACCGCGGATGCGAACACGGATGCATTTATTGTTTTGCACGCCCAAGCCACAGCTATATGGGGCTTTCTGCCGGGCTCGACTTTGAGACCAATCTATTTGCAAAACCCAATGCAGCGAAACTTCTCGAAAAAGAGCTTGGGAGAAAGAACTATCAGCCTCGCACAATGGCGATCGGTACAAATACGGACCCCTATCAGCCAATTGAAAAACAATGGCGGGTGACGCGGGAAATTCTGGAAGTGCTGGAGGCTGCCAATCATCCGGTCACCATTGTGACAAAGTCTGCGCTTGTGACCCGTGACATCGATATTCTTTCGCGTATGGCAGAAAAGAATCTCGCAAAGGTCGCACTATCAATCACAACGATGGACCGCAAGCTTTCCCGCGCCATGGAGCCGCGTGCTGCAACGCCCGGGCTTCGTCTCAAGGCAATGCGGGATCTGTCTCAGGCTGGCATTCCCACATCTGTAATGGTGGCACCGATCATTCCGGCACTTAACGACCATGAGGTCGAGCGGGTTCTGGATGCGGCCCATGCGGCAGGTGCCGGTGAGGCAGGATTTGTTTTACTGCGGCTGCCTAGAGAAGTGAGCCCATTGTTCCGCGATTGGCTGCTGCATCATTACCCCGACCGCTATCGCCATGTGATGAGCCTGTTGCGCTCCATGCGCGGCGGCAAAGACTATGACGCAGAATTCGGCAAGCGGATGCGCGGCGACGGTCCGTATGCGTGGCAGATTGGCCGCCGGTTTGAAATTGCCTGCAAGAAGCTGGGACTTAATGAAACCAAGCGGGTTTTGAACCGTGACCTTTTCGTTGCACCCCAAGTTCAAAACAATCAGCTGAGCTTATTCTAACCGGCTTTATGAACCCCCGAAAACCCGGAAGACCTCTACGCCGCAACCCTTGTCTCCGGGCTTTCATGAGAATCAGTGTACAGATATGTTCCCCGCATGTCTGTCACTGATTCTCCCTCTTTTCTCGATGCTCTCCCTGGCGCAAGGAACCGCCCCGATATCTCGATTGAACAGAGGTTTCTCAATCGCGGCTTTCTGAAAATTGCGGGCGTCGATGAAGCAGGGCGCGGCCCCCTTGCAGGTCCGGTGGTGGCTGCTGCGGTTATTCTGGACCTCGATAACATTCCAGATGGGCTGCACGATTCAAAGCAATTATCCGCAGAAACGCGAACATCACTGTTTGCGAAAATAATCCGGCACTCGCATGTGGCATGGGCAAGCGTTGCCTCCAATACAATTGACCTAATAAACATCCGTGAAGCCACTCTGACAGCAATGACAGCAGCTGTGTGCGCCCTCCCCCACGCCGTGGATATGGCTTTGATTGATGGCCGGGATGTGCCTTTGGGCCTAATTGGTAATGCAGAAGCATTCGTGAAAGGCGACAGCCGATCACTTTCCATAGCGGCAGCTTCTATCGTGGCAAAACACGTGCGGGACCAGATGATGCTTCAAGCGGACAAAACCTATCCGCATTATGGCTTTGCAGCCCACAAGGGTTACGGATCAAAATCCCACCGCGATGCAATTGCCGAATACGGTCCTTGCCCCCTCCATCGCAAAAGTTTCGCACCACTTCGTCATATGATTGCCAATGATGATCTGGAGGATTGAACCAAACACAAAAAAGGGCGCCGATTGGCGCCCTCAAAAATCGTGTACAGAAACTTTAAGCAGCTAATTCAATTTAGCCTTAACTTCAGCGATACCTTGCTTAATAAGATCGCTCGACTTTGCAGCGGTCATTTTGCCGGTAACAAGTTGTTCAGCTGCAGCGATTGCCACATCCACTGCAGATGCGCGAACTTCGGCTACAGCACTTGCTTCCGCTTGCTCGATCTTCTGTTCGGCAACAGCTGTGCGACGCTGGACAAATTCGGCAGTCTTCCGACTGGCTTCCTCCGCTAGCGCTGCCGCCTCACGTTTTGCTGCAGCGACGATCTCCTCGGCCTCGGCTTCTGCCTCTTTGCGCTTGCCTTGATATTCAGCAAGAAGCGCCTGAGCTTCCTCCCGAAGCCTGCGCGCCTCGTCGAGATCGTCCTGGATTTTGGCCGTGCGATCATCAAGCCCCTTGGTGACCATCGCTGGCACTTTGAAGTAAATGACAATCCCAATGAAAACTAGAAGTCCGACCGTGGACCAAGCGGTTGCATCCATAGGTGCCTCCTATTTGCCAGCTGCAGTGATAGCTTTCGTTATCTCTGCTTTGGTCAGTTTTCCGCCAATCAATTGCTTGACGATCTCGTCAGCTGTGTCCGCAGCAATTGTGCCCACTTCGCCCATTGCCTTGGACTTTATGTCTGCAATGCGCGCTTCCGCTTCAGACATCTTTTCCGCAAGTTCAGCCTCCACCTTTTCGCGGGCTTGAGCTGCTTCCTGCTTTGCCTTGTCGGTCGCTTCCGATGCGATACTGTGAGCGTTGCGCTTGGCTTCCGCCAATTCGTGCTCGTAGGCTGCATGGGCGGCATCTGCTTCCGCCTTCAGGCGCTGCGCCTCATCCAGATCACGAGTGATGCGATCGTGGCGACTTTCCAGAATACCGGCAAGACGCGGAATAACAACACGGCTCATGATCAGATAAAACGCGCCGAATGTGATTACCAACCAAAGGATTTGCGAAGCAAAGTAGGTTGGATCAAACGGCGGGAATGCAGCGCCACTATCGGCTGCTTCAGCGGCTATTGCCTGACTGATGAACATCATACTTCTCCTGAAACCAAAAAGGCAGGTTCTGAACCCGCCTTAAAGGAGCTTACGGACGATTAAACGACGAAGAGGAGGAGAAGTGCCACGAGGAATGCGAAAATTCCAAGCGCTTCAGTCACCGCAAAGCCAAAGATCAAACGACCAAACTGGCCATCTGCTGCTGATGGGTTACGGAGAGCACCGGAAAGGAACTGACCAAAGATGTTACCCACACCCATGGCAGCTGCACCAATGCCGATTGCTGCGAGGCCTGCGCCGAGTAGTTTTGCTGCTTCTGCTTCCATTTTGAAGACTCCTTTATGGAAAGTATTTGTATTCGTTTTCTTTAATGGTCTCCGGCATGGAGAGCATCATTCAGGTACATGCATGTGAGCAATGTAAATACGTATGCCTGGAGAAACGACACCAGGAATTCCAAAGCTGTGATACCGACGGTCATAATGAACGGGAGCACAGCACCAACAACGCCAACAGCCCCGACGCTTCCCATGGAAACAATGAAGCCGGCGAACACTTTCAGTGTGATGTGACCGGCCAGCATGTTAGCGAACAAACGTACGGAGTGACTGATTGGACGGGAGAAGAAAGAGATGATCTCGATCAGAACTACCAGCGGAAGGACGAAAACCGGCACACCGCTAGGTACGAAAACTTTCAAGAAGCCCAAGCCATTCTTATAAAATCCGTAAATAATGACCGTGAAAAACACGAGTAGCGCCAACATCACCGTCACGATGATATGACTTGTTACAGTGAAGAAGTACGGGAACATGCCGAGCATATTCGCGACCAAAATGAATAGAAACAGTGAGAACACCAGCGGGAAGAACCGCATTCCATCGGCTCCCGCCGCATCGCGCAACATGCCCGCAACGAACTCATAAACCGTTTCAGCAAATGACTGCGCGCGGGATGGAACCATGCCGCGGCTGCTTGTGGCCCAAATAAAGAAACCGGAGGTCAACACAACGGTTGCCACCATAAACAGCGAAGAGTTTGTAAAAGAAATGTTTGTCGCGCCGATTTCCAGCGGGATGAATTCTTTAATATTAAACTGGCTAATTGGATCGTTTGCCACGTTTTTTTCCTTCGCTTAACGCACCGATATTGCCAACGATGCGTTCAATCATCTTTTCCGAGGTTGCTATCCGGTTTGGAACTGGAAAGTTCGTAAGAACCCGCCATTTCGCCCGAAGCCCTCAGCACATTCATTACCCCTGCAACAAATCCGAGTAACAAGAACCCGATCATTGCAAACGGCGTCGTTCCAACCAACCAATCGATACCATATCCAATGGCGGTACCGACAAGAATTGCCGAGATAAATTCACTCGACAGTTTGAACGCGTTGCCAAATCCTTCATTCTTCGTTTTGCTTGGTTCCGGCTCAGGTTTTGCATGAATGTCACGGCCGAGCCGTTTGTTCATATCATCCAGACGCTGGTCAAGCGCACGCTCCGAACCGTCTTTATTTTCAGGGGAAATTCCAGCCATTTGGTCGCTCTTTTCGAAAAAACGGACGATGCCGAACGTTTACAATTCGCTTTTTCAACACCGCGAATGACACAATAAAATGACTAGAAAAACACCTGTTTTAGGACTGCCCAGATTTTGCCGCAACATAGTTTTGGCGGGGCCTGCTGTCAAGCAAAGCTACCTATCCATAAGTCTATGATTTTGCTTGATATACACAAAGAAAAAACCCATGCGGCAATCCGTCGATGGGTTTTTCAGAAGAATCTGCGCTGGAAGCGATCAGGACCAACCGCCGTTATAGGTGCGATAGAAAATATGGAGGCCAATTCTGCCAAGCCGCTTCATTTTCCGGTTCCATCGCGGGTTCACGTAAGTCGCATGATAATGCGTCGAGGAACCCACTTCCGGCAGCCAGATCCGTCCGGCAGTTGTTTCCGCCGCCACATGTAACGCCAGGTCATACAGTTTTCGATTGTTGATCCGGTCGCGAATACGGTCACAGGCGAACGAGAACTGGCAGCGGTTTGTCCAATGCTTGTTTTGATAAACAACGCCGCAAATTGAATTGGGGTAATGGGGGTTACGCACGCGGTTCAAAATCACCTGCGAAACAGCGGCCTGCCCTTTTACGGGTTCGCCGCGCGCTTCAAAGTAAATACCCTCAGCAAGACACCGTTGCTGACGTTTAGAGAAGGAATTTTTCGGCAATGGGTCATCGGCCCATGCATGATCGCCCTTATTGAGCCGCGGAAGTATTTTCACCGGCTGTTCATCGGTCAAAACCGCGCTGAAAGGCGAGTGTTTGATTGTTGGCTCAGGCGCATAAGCAAGGACTGAGCTTCGTGATTGATCAACGAGGCTTGCCACCATCACCGGAAGGTCTCGCGGTGTATCGTCGAATTTTGGTTTTGTGGCATGGAACGCACTTGCAACCTGCAAGGCTTCTTCCATTGGCTTTGGTGTTACAAACGCCCGGGCAAATTTCTTATCGGGGTTGAACGGTTCAAGAAGGCTATGACGCTCCAGCACTGAACCGGCTGTGAAGTCCTTTGGCGCCTGCCGTGCGGTCGTCTGAACGACCCGGTTGCCCTTGAGCGAACGATTGATCGTTTGAGGTTTATCAGCGTTATGTGGCTTTTCGCTCACCTTCAACTCTCGGGAAATACTGCCCGTAACCGTCGTATCAGTATTCGCGGATTCTGCTCCTGCGCCAATTGAAGCGAAGCTCATGCCCTGCGGCTCATTAATATGCATGAGCCAACGGTTCTCAGCGGTCTTGCCCAGAAGTGCCGGCATATCCTGATGGGAGAGTGTGTTGATTGGTAGGCGATCGCAGACGCCGTCAAACCCAAAACCAAAGACAAATTTACAAGTCTGCCAACCATATTGGTCGGTTTTTTCGGAGTGTTACGCAAAACTAAATCTCACTCAATTTGTTACTGGCCGATCCCATCGGCGTGAGAAAAAGATAAGTGGTTAACCTTAATCGTCGGTTAAAGCGGAAACAGGGGCTTCTCATAAGGCGTCGGAAACCAGGCGTTGTGGTGATGCGAGGGGTTATCCAGCAAATTGAGGCGAGAATACAGCCGACTTCGGCTTGCCTACCTTTAAGCTGACCAAAGCCTGTGAAGTCAGAGACTAATTGTTCCGCTTTTTGCGGCCCGCGTAAGGGTTGTCTGGTTTGCGGATAAACATGCGGATCGGCGTGGCCATGAGATCAAAATCACGGCGCAGGCTGTTGACCAGATAGCGGACATAAGATTCCGGCAAGGCATCAGCACGGGAACTTGACACGGAAAAGGGTGGAGGTCGCGTTTTGGCCTGTGTCACATATTTCAGTTTTATGCGCCTGCCGGACACTGCGGGTGCGGGATGCTGGAACTGGACATCTTCCAGCCATCTATTGAGGCGGGCTGTCGAAATTCTGCGGTTCCAGGCTGAATGGACTTCCATGACCGCATCCATCAGCTTGTCGAGATTTTCACCTGTTTGCCCCGATATGGGCACAACTTTCAAACCCTTGATTTGAGAAATATGTTCCTGGGACTGCAGCATAAGTTCTTTCAAAACTTCCTGCCGGTCATCGATCAGGTCCCATTTATTAAGCGCAATTACTGGCGCACGCCCTTCCCGTATAATCAGGTCAGCAATTTGCAGGTCCTGCTTTTCAAATGGCTTGGTCACATCCAAAACGATGATGACCACTTCCGCGAATTGTACGGCGCGTATTCCATCGGAGACCGAGAGTTTCTCCAACTTTTCCTGCACTTTGGCCTTCTTGCGCATGCCGGCCGTATCGAAAAGGCGAATGGTTCTGCCTTTCCATTCCCAGTCGACGGAAATTGAGTCACGCGTGATACCCGCTTCTGGACCCGTCAATAAGCGATCATCACCGAGCATCTGATTGATGAGCGTCGACTTTCCGGCATTCGGACGGCCCACGACTGCGATTTTCAGAGGCCGGTTTTCATCGTCATATTCTTCTTCATCGTCTTCTTGCGGGTATGCGATATCCTCTCCCACAGCGGCGACGATGGCATCATGCAAATCAGCCATGCCCTGGCCGTGTTCGGCAGAAATCGGCACAGGCTCTCCAAACCCCAAACTGAACGCATCGAAGTAACCCGCTTCTCCGGGTTTTCCTTCCATTTTGTTGGCAACCAACACCACCGGACAATGGGCCTTGCGAAGGATCTGAGCAAAAGTGCGGTCATCGGGTAAAATCCCCGTACGACTATCAATCAGAAACAAACACACATCAGCTTCGGAAATTGCAGCTTGAGTCTGTTCCCACATCCGCCCTTCCAGGCTGTCCTCATGGGCCTGTTCCAAACCCGCTGTATCAATAACCTGAAATTTCAAAGCTGCGATATTTGCATCCGCAAACCGGCGATCGCGGGTGACGCCGGGTGTGTCATCGACCAACGCGAGACGCTTTCCCACCAGCCTATTAAAGAGAGTGGATTTACCCACATTTGGTCGGCCGATAATGGCGACTGTAAAACTCATAATCGTTCGCCCCTCACGGGCAGCAAGCGCTAAATCAGATGTTAGCTTTGTTCAGTTTGATCTGGCTTCACACCTTCACCAGCAAGCAAGTCCATCATGATCCGAGCCCGCTCGCGAACACCGCCGGGCGAAGCCTGATCTTCAACGATTGACTGAAACCAGACAGCCGCATCGTCAAAGCGTTTTGCCTTCCATGCCGCAAGTCCAAGCCCCTCGCGCGCCGAATGGCGAAATGCCTGACCGGTTTCCGCCATGGATTGCAGCCGATCCGCCACTTGATCATATGTGCCTTGATCGACTAGCAACAG
Organism: uncultured Hyphomicrobiales bacterium; assembly: GCA_963922635.1. Taxonomy (GTDB): domain Bacteria; phylum Pseudomonadota; class Alphaproteobacteria; order Rhizobiales; family Rhizobiaceae; genus JAALLB01. The sequence goes on from CAWUJX010000062.1 coordinate 12,974, forward strand.
GCCAGCGCGAAGACGGGCGACATTCCGTAAGGTCTCATCAAAGCCCGTATCATTTGCAATCGTGTCAAACGCCTCAATCGCTTTTTGCGGGTCACCGTTTTTTGCAAATTCAGCAGCCAACCGTATTTTCGCAAGGGCGGGATACTGGCCGGAGCCATCGTTGGAAAGGGCTTCGAGGGCTGCAATCGCTTCCTCGTGCTTGCCTTCATTAGACATCTCAACTGCTGCAATGAACGCGCTACCTGACTCCGCCGCAAGAGTAGTTTGACGGTATTCCCAAAATCGGTAGCCCGCAGTGCCGAGAACGATGGCAACCGCGCCAACGATAATGAGTACTTTGTATTTTTCCCAAAATGTCTTCAGTTGATCAGAGCGCAGCTCCTCCTCAACCTCGCGGATAAAACTATCATCAGACATATGCGTGAACCTATTTGTTAGTTGGCTGACCTAGAGCCTCTCGATTGATCCGTCTTTTAGACCGATCTACGGCTCTTATGCAATGACAGCCACACCGATGAAGCGCTCATGGGCCCATAGCGCAATCCCGAACCATAGCCCGGTACCGACAACCACTGAAAGCACATCGCTAATAACGGCGGTGTTGTCTGGAAATGTCTGCCCGCGTTTCTTTGTGCTGATCAAAACCAATACCGCCCAGATGATGAACGAGCCGAATAACAGCCAACTGGCAAGATCGCCGTTCACAACGATATGACCAAGAGCCCAAATCTTGACGGCCAGCAACATGGGATTTTTTACTGTTTTCTTGATGTAGCCTGCGGGAAACTGACTCGCCACGAGCAAAATCATGGAGGGCAACATCAGCAGCAAGACGATATGTGAAAACCATGTGGGCGGGGAATAGAAGAAGACATTGTCAACGCGCGCTTGCCCATAGCCCCAGATCAGAAGAATAAGGCCTGCAAACGAAATCACCGTATAGGTAAGTTTCCATGGCCCCTCGCCCCGCGAAGCAATGAAATTATCGCGCATGGCAGGGGCAAAAACGCGCGCGCTGTGAATGCCCAGGAATAGTACTAGCCCTGCAATCAGATAGATCATTGATAAACTCCGCGGTTGAAGTGTGTGCCTGATTTTCTGGATAAAAGTCCTATCAGGAATATTCGAAGATGGCGATAAATATCAACACGGCAATCAGACGTTTGGAAGAAAGAAAAGGCAAATGAAAAAGTTTCAAGCAGCTTTCCCGAATGCGCTGGAGACCATCTGTTTAGACCGTAGGCTGCCGACAGATTTCCACGCACCGAGCAATGCCGATTTATTCAGCTGGCTTTTCCAGCCCGTCGAGGAATTTCTGATCAATCTCCGGCAATGCTTCGCCGTCCAGAACCGCTTCAAAGGCCTGCAGTCGTTTATAGATCGAGAGAAGTTCCACAATCGTGGTCCAGGAATTCACAAGAAACTGGAATGAGTTTGAAACCTGACTGAACGCTGTCAAAATCTGTTGCAAAATGCCGAACGTGATTTTCCCGGCCGCAATTGTGGGGATCAAAATCAGATAAGAGAAGATGTTGTCCGCCTGGATATACAACCCTCGAAACACGTTAAAATACATGTAGTGGAAATAGAGTTTGAAGTAGTTTTTCCGCACATGGGAGAACAATTCGCGCACGGTCATGGGCTCAGCGCGGTCATGATCATCTTCACCATAGACGAGTTCTTTTCGGTAAGCAGCTTCCACCCGTTGATTTCGAAACTCAAGGCCGGGAAGTCTGATACCGACCGCGGCGAGCAAAAACGTTCCAAAGACCGACCAGAAGATCGCAGCTGTAAACAACGGAGCAGGTATTACACCAACAATCGGCATTTCACTGACGTGAATGGAAAGTGCGAAGAGGATCGGCAAAAACGCAAAGAGCGTCATTACCGAATCCACCACATTCACCCCGAGGCCTTCCATGATGGACGCAAACCGCATCGTGTCTTCCTGCACCCGCTGTGAAGCGCCTTCGATATGACGAACCTCTTTCCACCGCGACATGTAATAATCATTCATCGCGGTGCGCCAACGGAAAATATAGTGGCTCACGAAAAAGCGGGTGATTACAAACACAACCATCCAGAGAAGGGCGATCTGGGCGAATATCCAGATCAGAGAATAAAGGTCTCCCGCAGTCGTGGTGGATTCTGTGGACAAGGCATTTTGCACGGCGTCAAAAAACGGACGGCGCCAATTGTTGATTGCCACTGAAACCTGAACCGAGAAGTAAGTGGAAAACAGGATTAGGGCGGAGCCCACAATCGACCACCACATCCACGGATTGTTTGAAATTCGAAACCAAAACGCAGCGAATAATCCGGTGATCACTATATAGTAGATGTAAAACCACTGGAACGATTCTGTAGTAAAGTGACCAAGCCCTATGACCGGATTGTCGCCTTGGGCTTCAACCGTAAAACCGAACATCGCAGCGACATCGGTTCCAACCGTGTACCAGAACGCAACCGAAATCGTTACCCATACCAACAGGCTCAGAAAAAATAATCGCGGGTTTGGAAAAAATGAATGGAACACAGACACGCTACTCCGGAAGTATTGACCCCTAACACCTAAAGCCACGGGCAAATGCCTGCAAGGTTTCATTTTTCATGGCTATTTCAAAAAAAGAACGAATGCCTGTTCCGCTTGTGCAATAGCGCACAGATGCGGTTTCACAATTGCGTTAGGTTTAACTCAACAGACGAATACTGCACCGAACTTTCGCCCAACAACACTCGGTGCAGCACAAGGTCCCTCCGGATAACGCCCCTTTCCGGAGGGACCTAAAAAATCCCGAGTTCTTCTCGGAGGCTGGTAACGCCCCTTCCAGTCTCTTTGGGGGACAGCAACCCCGCTCCCACAAGAGCGGGGTTGTTTGATTCTCACACCCCATTGGCCCGCTCCC
>CAWUJX010000063.1:0-15858 GCA_963922635.1 uncultured Hyphomicrobiales bacterium
TTTGCCCAGCGCTTCAGCATTGGGGACTGGTTTTCCTGTATCACTTTCTGGACGGACAAGAACAAACTGCTCTTTGTGTAAGGCAGTCTCATGCAGTTCAGGTTCTGATATCGGCAGAGCAAGAACCGCCGCATCCAGACGCCCGGCGACGACTTCTTCAATGAGCCTATGCGTTTGGGTTTCGCGAATCTGTAATTCGATTTGCGGGTGAGAAATTGTCAACCGACCAATGAGTGACGGCAGAAGATAGGGCGCGATTGTGGGGATGATTCCTAATCGAACCTGACCGGAAAATTCCAGCTGATGAGCGCGGGCGAGTGCCCCAAGGTCGTCCACTGACTGAAGAACATCTCTGACCCGATCAATCAGCGCTTCGCCCAATGGCGTTAGTAAGACTTGGCGGTTACCACGTTCAAAAAGGGCCGCGCCAACCGCTTCTTCCAGATCGCGTATTTGCATTGAAAGTGCAGGTTGCGAAATTGCGCACGTCTCTGCGGCTTTGCCGAAGTGACGATATTGGGCCACAGCCTCAAAATACCGCAACTGTTTCAAGGTCACTCTGTCCATAAGAAAAAATTATCACAATTATCAGATAATACAACTTCTCCTGATGGGTGAATTTTGATATTTTTCGAGTGCGTGGCTTCCGATGACAGTTTCGAAGAAATGTCACCACGCTGCACTGGTAAAGTGATCGGGAAGCCACACATGTATGACAAATAACGCCCAAACTCGAGTAATTTTCAGTCCAATTGAGGAGAATGTTGATGAACGATATGAACCAAGGCAGATGCCCGGTAATGCATGGCGAAAACCAGGAGGTTATTGCCGTTGGAAGTACGGCAAACCAGGCATGGTGGCCGAACCAGCTTAATCTGAAAATTCTCAATCAGAATTCAGACAACGTGAACCCAATGGGCAAGGACTTTGATTATGCGGAAGCGTTCAAAAGTCTCGATCTCAAGGCGCTCAAAAAAGACCTGACGGATCTGATGACCGATTCACAAGAGTGGTGGCCGGCTGACTATGGACACTACGGTGGCTTGTTCGTTCGCATGGCATGGCACTCTGCAGGAACGTACCGGACTTACGATGGTCGAGGCGGCGCTGGTTCGGGCTCGCAGCGGTTTGCACCGTTGAACAGCTGGCCGGACAACGGCAACCTTGATAAAGCGCGCCGTTTGCTGTGGCCGATCAAGCAGAAATACGGAAACAAAATCTCCTGGGCTGATCTGATGATTCTCGCAGGTAACGTCGCAATGGAATCCATGGGCTTCAAAACCTTCGGCTTTGGCGGCGGTCGCGAAGACACATGGGAGCCGGAAGAAGACATTTATTGGGGTCCGGAAACTGCCTGGCTCGACGATGAGCGCTATTTCGGTGACCGCGAGTTGCTCGATCCACTCGGCGCCGTGCAAATGGGTCTGATCTACGTCAACCCTGAAGGTCCGAACGGCAACCCTGATCCGCTTAAATCTGCCTATGACATCCGCGATACCTTCGCACGCATGGCAATGAACGACTACGAAACCGTCGCGCTTGTCGCCGGTGGTCATACCTTTGGTAAGGGCCATGGTGCAGGGCCGGAAAGCAAGGTTGCCCGCGAGCCTGAAGGCGCTCCGATGGAGCAAATGGGTTTTGGCTGGATCAACAGTCACGGAACCGGCAAGGGCGGCGATACCACAACTGCCGGATTTGAAGGTTCATGGACCACCAATCCAACCCAGTGGGACATGGGGTATTTTGATGCGCTTCTTGGATATGAGTGGGAGAAAACAAAGAGCCCATCGGGTCACGTTCAGTGGACACCAACGAAGGAATCGAACGCGGCCGAGGCACCCAAAGCCCATGACCCGTCTTCCACTCAGCCATTGATGATGACCACAGCAGACATGGCCATGAAGATGGATCCGGAATATGCAAAAATCTCGAAACATTTCCATGAGAACCCGGAAGAGTTCGCAGATGCATATGCCCGTGCTTGGTATAAGTTGACCCACCGTGACATGGGGCCAATCCAGCGTTACCTCGGTGAGGAAGTGCCTTCGGAAGAGTTGATCTGGCAGGATCCAATCCCGGCTGCAAATGGTTACACTCTTTCCGATGCTGACATTGCAACGCTGAAAGATGCAATCCTTGCTTCGGGTCTTAGCGTATCAGAGTTGGTTTCAACCGCTTGGGCATCTGCTTCCACATTCCGTGGGTCAGACAAACGCGGTGGTGCGAATGGCGCGCGTATTCGTTTGGCACCACAAAAAGACTGGGAAGCAAACAATCCTACTCAGTTGGCTAAAGTGTTGGAGGCCCTTGAAGGCATCCAGTCCGATTTCAATGGCACGGTTTCGATGGCTGATTTGATTGTCCTTGGCGGATGTGCGGCGATTGAAAAAGCTGCCGGTGGCGGCGTCACAGTGCCGTTTACGCCGGGTCGTATGGACACGACGCAAGAACTCACTGACGTGGATTCGTTTGAAGTTCTGGAGCCGAAGTTCGATGGTTTCCGCAACTACAAAAACACCCGTGACCCCCGTTCAACGGAAGCGCTCTTGGTCGACAAGGCTCAGTTGCTGACCCTAACTGCGCCGGAAATGACTGTGCTACTCGGCGGCTTGCGTGTGCTGGATATCAACGCTGACGGCAGCAAGCACGGTGTCCTCACAGACAAGCCGGGCACGCTGTCGAACGACTTCTTCAAAAATCTTTTGGATATGGGTGTCGAGTGGAAATCCACTGATACAAGCCAGGAGGCATTTGAAGGTCGCGACCGTAACACCGGTGAGGTGAAATGGACCGGTACACGTGCCGATCTCGTGTTCGGATCGAACTCGATCCTTCGCGGTTTGGCCGAAGTGTATGCGACTGACGACGCACACTCTAAATTTTTGTCAGACTTTATCGCAGCTTGGGACAAAGTCATGAATTTGGACCGCTTCGATATCGCTTAACGGCTTCACGTAAATAGAAATGAGAAACGCCCGGGCAAACGTCTGGGCGTTTTTTTATGGTCTGGGAACGACACAAAGGCCGCAAGTGTCTGCTTGACCTTTTGGATGTTTCTGCCACTTTTAATGCAAATAATCCGTCTGCTGGGCGTCCATCTAAAACCGGAGCATCACATGAACAAAGCAGTATTGGAGTTGCGGGAAAGCACAGCTGTTCCATTCGAAAAAGCGCGCGCCATGCCTCCGTCCGTTTACACATCAACGGATTTCTTGAAGCGTGAGATTGAAGACATATTCGCAAAAGACTGGTTTTGCGTGGGCAGGGCATCGGCCTTGGAAAACCCCGGTGATTACGTGACGCTTGATCTGGCGGATCAACCTATCGTGGTGTTGCGTGACAATGCCGGAACGTTGAAAGCGATGTCGAATGTATGCCTTCACCGGATGTCCACACTTCTGGAAGGTCGCGGCAACACCAAGGCAATTGTCTGCCCTTATCATGCGTGGACCTACAACCTGGATGGAACTCTACGCGGCGCGCCGGCGATGACGCAGAATGAAGGCTTCTGTAAAGACCAATACAAACTGCCTAAAGTCCGATGTGAAGAGTGGCTTGGCTGGGTTTTTGTCACCCTGAACCCCGATGCAACTCCGGTCGCCGAACAATTGGTCAAAGTGGAAGACCTTGTTGGTGACTATGGTATGGAAACCTATGCCGAGACGTTTTTCGAAACGCATGTATGGGATACCAATTGGAAAGTATTGGCTGAAAATTTCATGGAGAGCTATCACCTGCCTGTTTGTCATGCGGGCACAATCGGTGGGCTTTCCAAACTTGAAGAGATGATTTGCCCACCCGGTGAAGAAGCGTTCAACTACCATACCATCCTGAAAGATGAGTCTCTGAAGATCGCCTTGGCACATCCGGACAATAAACGTCTGGAAGGTGAACGTCGCCGTATGACCTATCTTCTGGCGATTTATCCGAGCTTATTGATCACACTCACACCCGGATATTTCTGGTATCTGAGTTTGCATCCCGAAGGCGTCGGCAAAGTACGGATCGCATTTGGCGGCGGGATGTCTCAGGACTATGTGAATGACCCTGATGCTCAGGTTCATTTCAAGCAACTGAAATCTCTTTTGGATGATGTGAACGTCGAAGACAAAGGCTGTACCGAGAAGGTCTATCGCGGACTGTGCTCGCAAGCGGCTGAGCCGGGACATCTGTCTCATCTTGAGCGTCCGAATTACGATTTCGCCCAATATATCAACAGCTGCATCCAGAGCGTGGAGGCAGACTAACCGCTCGTCGCGGACATTCGATTACTGATCGGAAGGTGACCATTGGCGCATACCAGAATTCGGAAATTTAATACGAAGGATACATACCCCGAGCAGAACCTCGACAATGACCTATGTCAGGCAGTGGTTACGCATGGGGGTAAAACCGTCTGGTTGAGGGGGCAGTGTCCGCAGAACCTCGATGACGCAAAAAATATCGACAGCCATGATCCGGTCGAGCAGACCCATAAAGTCATGCAGAACATCAAGCAATTGATTGAAGAAGCAGGCGGTGAAATGGAGCACTTGGTCAAGGTCGTCGTCTATATCACCGATGTGCGTCATCGCGAGGCAATCTACCGAACGATGGGTGAATATCTTAAAGGTGTCCACCCGGTATCGACGGGACTTGTGGTGCAAGCTTTGGCCCGGCCGGAATGGCTGGTTGAAATTGACGGTACGGCCGTCATTCCCGAGTGACTTTCTCAATCGTCGCCCGCTGTGCCGATACGGGCATGTTCGGCGTCGCGATTTCGTCTTCTTCGCCTGCGGTCGCAGCCCGCTGTGCCTTTACGCGGGCAAAAGTGGGTGCGGTTTCCAGTCAAAACATCACGGATCCCACATTAGGGCCAAAATCACTCGATCTGCTGGCAAAAGGTCTTGGTGCCGAAGCGGTTGTCTCAGAGATCAAATCCAATGCTCGGTTCATCGAATACAGGCAGCTTTTGGTGATTGATAAGAATGGTGAAACGGCAATCCATTCAGGGCCAAATTCCTTAGGCATTTGGACTGATGCCACAGGCAAGAATGCGATCGCTGCCGGGAACCTGCTCGCGAACGATCAAGTGCCAGCGGCAATTATTGAGGGTTTTGAGAAAAGTTCAGGGCATCTGGGTGACAGGTTGATCGCAGCGCTCAAGGCTGGACTTGATGCGGGCGGAGAAGCAGGCCCGGTACATTCCGCCGGAATGCAGCTTTGTGATGCTGTATCGTGGCCGGTTGCTGATTTGCGATGCGACTGGACGGAACATTGCCCGATCGAAGCCGTCGCGGAAGCCTGGACAGTTTATAAGCCGCAGATGGCGGCTTACATTCAGCGTGCGCTCGATCCCCGCGAAGCGCCTTCTTATGGAGTCCCAGGCGATGAATAAACACTTTTCCCATATGGCACCTGAAAGTCTGAAGCTGCCATCGATGCGAGAGCAATTGGCGGAGATCGCCGCTGCACCAGACAATGCTCCACAAAGTCTCCCGGGTGCATTTTATACTGCCCCTGTATTTTTCGATCACGAGGTCGAGACCGTTCTCCGGCGCGGATGGTATTGTGTGGGTCGCGCCGATGAGGTGCCAAATGAAGGCGATTATTTCACCGTGCAGCTGTTAAACGAGCCTTTGATCATCGTTCGGAACGCTGACGGTATCAGCGCGTTGTCGAATGTTTGTCGCCACAGGGGCATGAAATTGGCGGACGACCAAGGAAACGCAAAACGGTTTGTCTGTCCTTATCATGCCTGGATGTATTCACTCGATGGCGGATTGCAGCGGGCAGGGCGCATGAAGAATGCAGGCTTCGATCCGGCCAACTGCAAGCTCGGTTCATTTGCGTGTGAAAGCCACATGGGTTTTATCTATGTCTGCCTTGATGGGGAGCCGATTGACCTTAACACGCAAATTGAAGACATCTTCTCGCTTATTGGCGAGTATCAGCCGGATCAGTATCGCATCGTGAATTCAGCCACGGAAATTTGGCGCACGAACTGGAAGTGTCTCGTGGAAAATTTCATGGAAGGGTATCACCTCTCAGTGGTCCATCCCCAGACCCTCCATGGATACACACCCACAGGTCTGAGCAAAAAAGGCCCGAGCGGTCCGGGATTTACCAGCTATTTTGCAAACTACCCGCAAGATATCCCATCGCGCGGACACGGTGCGCCGGGATTGTCTGAGGAGGCGCGTAATCGGTCGACCCTTTTCTCGGTTTTCCCATGTCAGGTGGCGAGTATTTCAGCCTCGCTGTTTGTTTCTCTTTCAATCTTTCCTCGAACCGTGGAGGAGATTGAAGTGCGCTGGACCATGTCGGTATATGGAGACGATTTGGACGAAGAGACAATCCGCCAGAGGATTGACTTATGGAACGAGGTCAATCGCGAGGACCGGGAAAAACTGGAAACCATGCAAACCTGTCTTGGTTCAATTCACGCAACGGGTGGATCTTTGGCCGAGCCCGATTATGAAGGCACGATCCATGACTTTGTTAAATGGCTGGCGAGGATGGATGCTTCCGCCTAGATGGCGATTGCAACAGACTTTGACTTCAAGACAGTCCTTGGCTTAGCCTATCTAACAATCCGTCCATCATCGTGTCGCATTGATTAAGCTGATCTTTTGCGATGAATTCATCCGGCTTGTGGCCCTGTTCCATGGACCCCGGACCGCAGACGACGGTCGGGATGCCAAGTACCGATGAAAACAATCCACCCTCGGTGCCGAATGCCACTTTAATGGTGGAATTATTGCCCGTCAGAGATTTTACGAACTGCACGACTTCGGCGTCTCTGTCCGTATTTAGCGTCGGATAGGTGTTGCTCACTTCCAAATCGATACTCGCTTCAGGAAATCTGTCTTTCGCACTGGCGATAACGTCGTCAGCTTTCGCGGTGATCTGAGCAAGTAGCTTTTCCGGGTCATCACTTGCGAGGTTGCGGATTTCAAACCGAAAGTCTGCTTTATTTGGTACGATATTAAGCGCTACTCCACCATGTAGCTGACCTACATGTAGCGTGGTGTAGGGAACATCATAGTCATTGTCCCGCGTGCCGTGTAACTCGATTTCGGTTTGCAGTTCTCGGATGAAGCTGATCATGTCACACGCCAGATGGATGGCGTTGAGCGCGGTGGGTGCTAGTGCTGAATGCGCCTCCCGCCCGGTGCACGTCACATCACAAGCCGTCTTTCCCTTGTGACCCGTCGCGACTTTCATGGACGTGGGTTCGCCCACTATGCAGAAGGCAGGTTGGAACGGCGCAGAACCCAACATATCAATCATTGACCGGACGCCCACACAGCCAATTTCCTCGTCATAGGAAAGTGCAAGATGAAGTGGTGTCTTGAGGTCCAGCGTGCGCGATCTTAGTGCGCAGGAAAGGCTGCTTGCCACAAATCCTTTCATATCAGTGGTGCCGCGACCAAACAGTTTTCCGTCTGTTTCGGTCATTTCAAACGCCGGCACGCTCCAGTCCTGTCCTTCCACCGGTACCACATCCGTGTGGCCGGATAGCAAAACGCCCGAGGCTTCGCGCGGTCCAATCGTTGCATAAAGATTGGCTTTTTTGCCGCTTTCATCTTCGATCAGGGTGATATCGGCGTCAGCGCTTTCCAAGAGTTCAGCGCAATAATCAATGAGTGCCCGGTTTGGTTCAGAACTTACCGTTGGAAACGCGATCAGATCGCGCAGAATTTCCTCAGTATTCATGCTTCACCGTTTCGGCTTGCAATATGTTCAGCCAGATACTTGGCGTCTTCCCAAACACCCCAGATGAACGATGAACCGCGCATGGAAAGCCATGGCAAACCAAGGAAGTAAATCCCCGGTTCGCTGGAAACGCCCCGGTGGTGTTTTGGCTTACCATCCTCGTCGAAGGCATTCACATCAAGCCAGCCAAAGTCCTGAACAAACCCCGTAGCCCAAATAATGGTGGTGATACCCGCCGCATGTAAATCCAGTTCCAGGATCGGATTGGTCACACAATCGGGATCAGGCCCAATCACTTTTGCTTCTTCCTCCAAGGGGAAATCAAGACCCTCTGCTTCTATGTGTGCGTCGGCCTCCTCCAAAACGGATAGGTAGTTTGCATCCCCTTGAGCGATGTTTTCGGCAAGGTCCAGAGCAAACGACAGTTTGCCATTGTTATAGTCGCAGGTCATGCCCAGAAGGGTCATCCCCCGCGATGCGAATTCACGGAAGTCGACGGTCTTTCCACCGTTCGCTCCGCTCACTGCAATTGTTACGTGTTCGCGTCCGGCGGGTGGGGTTTTCATCTGCCACTTTCCAAGGGCTCCAAGCCACCAGACGAAATCTTTGCCGCGGTACCAACGGGGAGGGCGATCATGGGGCCCGATCGAGAGATAGACATCTTTCCTGGAACGCAGGAGTTCGTCTGCAATCTGCGAACCGGACGAGCCTGCACCCACGACCAACACACCACCTTGTGCCAACTGTTCGGGGTTCTTGTATCCGGTGGAGTGGATTTGGGTAATGTCCGGAAGCTCCGGCACAACCGGAGGTATGGCAGGAACTTGAAACGGCCCCGTGGCGGCAATCACGTTTTTCGCGTCAAATTCTCCCGAAGTGGTCCGAACATAGAAACCTGTTTGGTCAGGGTTCCGCATAACGCTCAAGACTTCCACACCTGTGCGGATTGGGGCAGAGATTTGATCTGCAAAACCTTCGAAATATGCAACAACGCCGTCTTTGTTGGGGAACCCGTCCGGACCGGTACAGGTGAATTCGCGCGTGGGAAACCGATCGTGCCATGCGGGACCGTTCATCACGAGCGAATCCCAACGTGATGTCCGCCACCGCTCTGCGATGCGGTCGCGTTCGAGAACAATGTGTTCGACGCCGTGGTTCGACAAATGCTCGCTTGCTGCAAGACCCGCTTGGCCCGCTCCCACAACCAAAGTATCAATCCGTTCCCGTTCCATTCAAAACAATCCCAAACCTGAGCCGGTCTTCCAGTCTTATCAGACTTTTTTGCAGCGACTATTTTCATTGCGTCTGATCTATTATGATTATTCAAGGTTGCACATTTTCAACGATGCGAGCAACGAGTTTTGATCCACAAAAGCCATTAGAGAGAAACCATTTTGACACAGCCACTAACCCAAAAGCCTTCAGGTGTTTTGACCAGTTTTCTCGGAACACCGTTGCAACTTAATCTGGATCAGATCGACGCCGACATCGCGATTTTAGGCGTCCCCCATGGCCTCCCATATAGCCTTGAAGAATTGGTCAATGATCAAAGCAACGCCCCGGACGCGATCCGCCACAATGCACAAGATGCGGCATGGGATGAGCCTCGAACCCTTTCCCACTTTGATTGGGACCTTGGCGGACCGATGCTTGATGGCAAAGACGTAAAGGTGGTCGATTGCGGAAATGTAACTGCGGACAAGTTTGACCCGTATGAGCATTACCGTCGTGCCGAAGCAGCGGCTGAGAAGATTTTTGCCGCTGGCGCTAATCTGATTACACTTGGTGGTGATCATGGAATTCCGATTCCGATTATGCGCGCACTACCCAAAGACGAGAAGGTTACCCTTGTTCAAATCGATGCTCATATGGATTGGCGTGATAGCGTCGACGGAGTGAAAGATGGATATTCAAGCCCGATACGCCGCGCCTCGGAAATGGACTGGATTGGCGATATTATCCAGATTGGCTTGCGAGGTGTGGGCAGCGCGCGACAACAAGAAGTTGATGATGCGACGGCCTATGGTGCGCAGTTGATTACCGCCTATGAAATGCATGAGATTGGCATTGATGCGGTTCTCGATCGCATTCCTGATGGCGGTCCATATTACCTCACTGTTGACGCCGATGGCATGGACCCGTCAATTATGCCTGGTGTCATCGCGCCAACGCCCGGTGGTTTGGATTGGCTGCAATTGCGCAAACTCATCCACGGATTGGTAAACAAGGGCAGGGTGCTGGGAATGGACTTGGTGGAGATTTCGCCAGCGTGTGATCAGGGAAATTTAACACTGGTCCACGCGGAGCGCTTGATCTGTAATTTCATCGGCGCCGCTGTTCGTTCCGGATATTACGACAAGTAGACTTTCCGGCTTCGACTTTAATCGTGAAGGCCAATTGTCTATTCCGCAGCGCTGCCTGCGTTCTTTGCCTGTTCCAATTCCGCTGCAAGTGCTTCTTCATCGCTGCTTCTATGTTTCGAAATACCGGCGATGAGACGGTACACGGCAGGCGTCAGGAAAAGGGTGAAAACGGCCGCAATTCCAAGGCCTCCAAAAATAACCCAACCGATGGATGCCCGCGCCTCTGCGCCCGGTCCGGAACTAAGAATGAGTGGCAGGCCCGCAAGAACGGTAGAAGCAAGCGTCATGGAAATGGCCCGCAGTCGTAGGGTCGCCGCTTCCAGAGATGCTTCGGCAACCGTTCGCCCCTTCTCGCGTAGTTGGTCTGCAAACTCGACGAGCAAAATCCCGTTCTTTGCCATAATGCCAATGAGCAACAAGATGCCGATCTGGCTGTAAATATTCAGCGATGTGCCCGTAATCCAAAGTGCAAAAATTGCAGCTGAAACACTGAACGGCACCGTGATCATGATAATGATGGCGCTTGTCACGCTTTCAAATTGGGCAACCAGAACCAGAAAAATGACAACAAGTGCAATGATGAATGTGATTGAAAGCGCATCCGAAGTTTCTTCGAGAGACTGCGCCTCACCTAGAAGCAAAAGGCCGATTCCATCGGGTAGCGTTTGCTGAGCCAGCGCCCGCACCTGTGCAACGGCATCGCCAAGCGGGAGCTCAGGCGAAATGGATGTATAAATCTCCACCGCGCGCCTCTGCCCTTGACGGTCTAGTTCAGCTGCGACGCCGCGCTCACTGAAATTCACCAGTTGAAAGAGCGGTACCAAGTCTCCGCCGTTCGAACGTACTCTCAAGTTGAGCAGGTCGGATGGATCTCTGACCGCCCCTTCCTTGGACTGGAGAATGACCGGAACAGCTTCGTCCGCGATGGTGAGTTCGGTAACTTCGTCTTCGTCAATCAATGCGCCCAGAGTGGCTGACAGTTCACTCATGGGCACGTCGAGGTCTGCCGCTTTGGCGCGATCAATCTCGATGGAAAGTTGCGGCTGCGTTGCCTGATATTGGACGCGGATACGTGACATGCCGTCAATGCTTTCCAACGCTTGCGCAAACGCATCCGCTGCCTCTGCAATTTCAGGATAATTGGCTCCAGTGAGTGCTAGGGATAAACCGCCGCTCGATGTGCCGCGCAGGTTCAAGCTGTTACCGGACCAGATTCTCGCTTGCGCGCCTGCAAGCATTCCAAGCTTTGGTCGTAAGTCAGCCTCAATTTCTGCCTGGCTGACACTGCGCATCTCCCACGGAACGAGCCTTCCCGCGATCTGTCCTCGGTTCAGATCATAGCGGCCTGTGATCGAATAGACGCTTTCCACAGCCCCTTTCTCAATCCAGGGTTCAAGCATGGCTTCCACCTCAGCGACCTGTCTGTCAGTATAGTCCAGACCTGTTCCATCCGGGCCCTGCAGCCAGATGTTGAGCAAGCCGCGGTCTTCTTTCGGGATCAGTTCCTGACCCACTTTTCCGTACAGGATCGCGCTTGAACTTGCGATAACGACGGCGATGGTAATTGCCACGAGCGGTGCCGCAAGGATCGGTTTCAAAAGAGTGCCGTAGCCGTTCGCAATCGCGGCTCCGATCCGGCTACCTGCCGCCTCTCCTTCACCCAACGAGGGGAGTTTTGACGCGATCATGGGGCAGACAGTGAGGGCGACGAAAGAAGAAATAGCCACCGTAGTAGCCAACACAAATCCAAATTCGGTGAACAGTCTTCCTGCATTGCCGGGCAAAAACGAAATCGGCAGGAAAACAGCCATGAGGGTTATGGTCGTTGCAATTACTGCAAAAAAGACCTGCCGCGTGCCGATCAAAGCGGCTGCTTTTGCGCCCAAGCCATCGGATCGTCTCCGTTGGATGTTTTCTGTCACGACGATGGAATCGTCCACAACAAGACCAGTGGCCAGAACCAGCGATAACAATGTGATCAGGTTGATCGAAAAACCAAACAGCCAAATAGCTGCCAAAGCACCGATTAGAGAAACCGGAATTGCTATGACGGGGATGCTGGTTGGGCCAACCCTTCCAAAGAAAAGCCAAATAACGATCACCACGATCATCAGCGACAATAGGAGTGAGGTTAGGACTTCCCGGATTGATCCCAGGATGAAAACCGCATCATCGCTTGTGGTGGCAAAACGGAGATCGGGAAAACGTTCCTTCAATCGACTGACCGCTCGATCCACGGCCTCGGAGATCGCAACCGTATTGGACTGAGCCTGGCGGATAATTCCAAGATTAAGCACCATGCGCCCATCAAGACGGGCGACACTTTCAGGCTTGGCGAGGCTGAAAAAAACGTCACCCAAATCACCCAAACGAACGGGATCGCGAACCATCAGATCTTCAATTCGTTCCG
Source organism: uncultured Hyphomicrobiales bacterium (assembly GCA_963922635.1). Classification (GTDB taxonomy): domain Bacteria; phylum Pseudomonadota; class Alphaproteobacteria; order Rhizobiales; family Rhizobiaceae; genus JAALLB01. The sequence continues at coordinate 12,472 of CAWUJX010000063.1, forward strand.
GTTCCACAACGGATGCATCCGCACGCACCAGAACGTCCAATTGGCCCGCTTCAAAACTTCCCACGGGCACATCAAATTGAGCCGCCTGCAACACGCTGAACACATCGCCGATGCTCAACCCGAATGCAGCCAACCGTTCCGGTGAAAGCGATACCCGCAAAACCCGTTCCCGGTCCCCGAAGATCACCACATCCGACACACCGTCGATTGCCGTAAATTCAGGCACGATCTCGTTGTTCACCCGCCGCGAAAGCCCATCAACCGTTCCGCCATCGCTCCAGATCGCGATTTGCTTTATGGGCGATGCATCCTGCTCGGACTTCACGACGTAAAGATCTTCCACGCCCGCCGGTAATCGAGGGGTAATCCGGCTCACCGCTTCGCGCACATCGTTTGCGGCTTCACCCAGATCACGATCCGGGCGAAATTCCGCGCGCATGCGAAAGTTGCCTTCTTCTGATGATGACGTGATGTTCACCACGCCGGAAACCCGGGCGACCGCGCCTTCAACCAGTGCCGTTAGTTCCGCGTCAACGGTGGTGGGCGAAGCGCCGGGATAGAGCGCACGAACCGAAACGACCGGTCGATCAATATCGGGTAGTTCGCGCACCTCAATTGCAAGAAGTGCCGATAAACCTGCTATTACAATCATCAGGTTTAGAACTGCTGCGAACAGAGGACGGCGTACGCTCAAGCCCGGAAGGCTGCGTTCCTCATCACGCTCTGAGAGAAGGCGGGTTTTGCTCACGACGCTGGCTCAGATTCAGACACAATATCCGTTTGCTTGACAATTGTGACGGGCTTTTCATCACTCAAACGTTGTGTGCCCTCCACGACCACAAGATCACCTTCCGCCAAAGGTCCATCCACAAGGACTAACCCGTCTTTACGTTGCACCATAGTCACGGTTACACGCTCCACCTGTTCGTCTTTGATCCGCCACACATGAAGTGCGCCTTTCGAAAACTGAACTGCGAGTTCCGGCACCATCGGATAGGTTTTGCCGGGCAGGCTGAGATTGATCGTGAAAGATGCGCCTGGGCGAAGCGCATCGGACGAATTGTCGATGGCGACGCGCGCCCGCGCTGTACGGGTTTCAGCGGTAATGCGGCTATCAATGGTAACCACACGACCTTCAAAGGTTTCATTGGGAAGTGAAGGGGTGGATGCTGCAACACTTGCTTGAGGCGCTACCCGTGACGTGAGTGCCTCAGGAAGATCGAACTCGACCAATAGCGTTTCCCTGTCATCGAAACTGGCAATTTCCGTTTCAGTGTCGACGCGCGCACCTTCTTCCACAAGAGGCAGACCGGAATAGCCAGTGAAGGGCGCTCTCAAAACCCGATTTTCCAGCGCTTCCATTGCCTGATCTAATTCGATCCGCGCCACATCGGCTGCAAGCGTCACTTCATCCAATTGGGCGATGGCCGCGTTCCCGGACTGGCGCAGGGATTGAAACCGTTGAAGCACGCGATCGGCCTGCGCCTTTCTCGCCTTTGCCAGTTCGACCGCCAGCTTTTGTTCCCGATCTTCAAGCTGCAGCAGTACGTCGCCTTCGTTAAACCGCGTTCCGGCTGCGAGGTTCATGCTAACAATTTTGCCACTGTCTTCAGTTGTGAGCATGATCGAACGTTGGGCTTTTCCGGTACCGACCGCATTAAACACGAGAGAGTTTTCCCCACGGGTCACCGGAGACACGATCACAGGCACAGCACCGCCACGACTGCGCTGTGTTGTGGCTGCCCCAGTTGCTTCCGCACTCAGTCCCATCGCATTGCGCACATCATCTGATTGCAACGCCAAAATCGCCGTAGCGCCGAGGATCAACAGTGATGTTAGGGTCTGTTTCCAGAGTTTCATCTACGCTTCAACGTTCGCTGTTCTTATTTTGTAGAGGCTTAACATAGTGCCGCAAAACCACAAAAACACGGGTCTGTGTGCGTGACTTGAAAAGCGTTGGATGAACAAGTGTGCGGAACACCGTCTCCGCGCTAACACTTCAAAGGTATAACTCGACCGGCTTAAAGTTCCGTTTTATGATGTGGGTGAAGCAGGGATACCGGGGTGGGTTGATGCATTTAGTCTTGATAGGAACGGCGTTTCTACGCAAGTGCTTGGTGGTAATGATCCTTGCCACTTGTTGCGTGGCATGCTCGCAAAGCTCCGAGCCAAATTCGCAAGCTGAGGTTAATGCGGTAGCGCTGAAGCGGATCAAAGAGTGGGATGTGAACGCAACGACCAATCCGCTTGCAGCAGCCATTCGCGATGAGTTTCCAGAAGAGTTCGCCGAACTAACGGCGACAGTGGGACCTAAAATTCAGGCAAGCACGTCACCACGCGAAGCTTCCGGATATTTACGCTCGGAACTGGGAAACACCACCAAAGCCATTTTTTTGAAATATGCAGGGGACTGGCCGTATGCATCGTCCGAAGATTTGGCTGAAGCCGCGCGAATGGAAGCAGATTTCTTGAGAAGTCTGAGCAACAATCCGGCACATTGTGGTGCTTATCTTGATAAAGGCTCGAGAGGGCTTATCGGTAGTGGACTCAGTACACGTCGCTTCCAAGCTGCGACAGGCGCAGCGATCGCCGCACTTGGAAGCGCAAAGACAAGACAAGCTCCGCGAATACCGTCGTATAAACCCGGGGATCTCGTGGAGTTGTTGCGGGCTCACAATTTCGATCCACAGGATCTGCAAATATTCAGAAAAAAGGGTGACCACAGTATGAAGCGGTGCGAACTTCACATACGCTTGTTCAATATTCTGGGAAACAGATCACATCCCAAAGCGCCGCGACTTATGGTTCATATTTTCCACCAAAAATATTCACGGCAACGGCCGCAAAGCCAAGGCTAGATTCAAGGATCGACAGAAATGTCAGGAGTAGTAGTAGATAGACGCTACAGCAAGCTTAATTTATGGTGCCCCCACACGGCACGATATAAAAAATATTAACTATCTGTTTTTTCGATTTTATTTTAGAATTTCACTTTTGAAAATTAGACATGCCCCACTGTTTGCCCCATAAATTATAGGCATAAAGAAATACTGTTGGATGCAACCGCGACCGGTCAGCTCGTAGATTTAGGCTAACGATGAGGAGATCGGCTACAAGGACAAGGTGATCGCCAAAGAAATCGTCGGGAACTATCACAAATGGGGGGAAGCGGACATTCAGGGCGACAATGAAAATACAGTCACGATGAAAAGAAGCAGACGTCGGCAATTAACATCCGTATTTGAGAACGCAACGATATCACTTTAATACGATCCTCTGTCTTCGCGGTTGCGGTTGGCCTGACTTTTCCAGAGTGCTACAACCATCCCATATACACCAAAAAAGCCAGGTATGTTGCGATATGCCATACTATTCCAGAATGCTACA
>CAWUJX010000064.1:0-15775 GCA_963922635.1 uncultured Hyphomicrobiales bacterium
TGGCGTTGGCACCATGCATGCCTGCCTTGATGAGATCATGCCATATATGCACGAGCGCAAACAATTCGGTGAATCCATCGGCAACTTTCAGCTCATGCAGGCAAAAATTGCAGATATGTATACGGCCATGAATTCATCCCGCGCCTATCTATATGCCGTTGCGGCGTCCTGTGACCGGGGTGAAGTGACACGTCAGGATGCGGCGGCGATCGTGCTCTACGCCTCTGAACAGGCCATGCAGCAATCCGTGCAGGCGGTGCAGGCCATGGGCGGTGCGGGGTATCTCAACGATAGTGCGGTTTCCCGCATCATGCGGGATTCAAAGCTGATGGAAATCGGTGCAGGCACCTCAGAAATCCGACGCATGTTATGTGGACGCGAGTTGATGAAAGAAACCGCGTAGCGCCATGTTAGCGAATGCGGATATCATCAAATCTGATACTTAGAGATGACGTGACATATGCTCCCGCACGACCAGACCTATGACGAATTGCGATCAGGTTTCCGATGGAACATGCCGGGCAACTACAACATGGGTCATGATGTTTGCGACAAGTGGGCAGATACAGATCCTGGGCGCACCGCCATTATTGATCTGACTGCGGGAGACCGTCGGGACGTATCATTCGCCGAGCTGAAAAAGCTTTCCAATCAACTGGCGATTTTTCTGGCTTCATGCGGGATTGAACCTGGCGATCGTGTCGGCGTGTTTCGAACCCAGTCGGTTTGGACCGCTGTTGCCCATATTGCGATCTGGAAGCTGGGTGCAATCTCCATTCCGCTTTTCACCCTATTTGGCGAAGAAGCGCTGGAAACGCGGCTTTCAAACTCTGGTGCAAAGGCGATCGTTACCGATGAAATCCATGCGGTGAAATTTGCCGGGAGTTTTGAACGCATGCCGGAGCTCGCGCATGTGATTGTGCCAGAGGCTGATGGTGTTACGGATCATTCGGTGTCGTTTACTACCGTTGAAACCACACCTGAAACCCCGGCGCTGATTATCTATACATCGGGCACAACCGGGCCGCCCAAAGGTGCGCTCCATGGCCATCGGGTATTGCTTGGGCATTTGCCCGGCGTGGAGATGTTTCACAACCTTTTGCCCCAACCAGAAGACGTGTTCTGGACGCCGGCTGATTGGGCGTGGATTGGCGGATTAATGAACGTGCTCATGCCAGCCCTTCACCATGGCATTCCCGTTGTTGCAACCCCGCCTGCAAAGTTTGATGGTGATACCTGCCAACGGATGATTGATCTCGGAAGTATTAGAAACGTTTTCTTTCCGCCGACCGCACTGAGGTTGTTGAAGGCAGAAGGGCGCGAGTTAAAGGGCTTGCGGTCAGTCGGGTGTGGCGGCGAGCCGCTAGGTGCTGAAATGCTGGAATGGGGGAAGCAGGCACTGGGACTGACGATCAATGAGTTCTACGGCCAGACCGAATGCAACCTGGTCATTTCCAGCTGTACGGCACTGTTTGACCCTAAGCCTGGTTGTATGGGTCGGCCCGTTCCCGGGCATGAAGTTGCGGTGATCGACGAGGCGGGTAACGCCACCATGGAAGAGGGCGACATCGCGGTAAAACGAGGTTCCGCTTCAATGATGCTTGAATATTGGCAGAACCCGCAAGCAACGCGCGACAAGTTTCGCAAAGATGGTTCCGGCGATGAGTGGCTTTTGACCGGTGATCGCGGTGTGATGGATGGAGATTTCATTCGCTTTGTCGGGCGCGATGATGATGTGATCACATCCGCGGGCTACCGGATTGGCCCGGCGGAAATTGAGGATTGTCTGCTAAAACACGAAGCGGTCGCCTCAGTTGGAGTGATCGGGAAGCCTGATCCCAAGCGCACAGAAATCGTCAAAGCCTATGTGGTTTTGAAGGACGGCTTTACCGCCGATGATGCGCTCACTGACGCCTTGAAGAGCCACGTGAAAACCCGCCTCGCGGCCTACGAATACCCCCGCGAAATTACTTTTGTGGACAGTCTCCCCATGACCGTTACGGGCAAAATCATACGTAAAGAACTAAAGGCGAGAGCCAAAAAAGAATTGGAAGCCACATGACCAAACTCCAATCAAAAATCGCAACATCTTCTGAGCAGTTCCGAAATAACCGTGAAGCCAATCTGGAACAGCTCGCCGTGGTGAAAGAGGCCGTGCAACTGGCTTCCGCCGGGGGCAGTGAAAAGTCCAAGCAACGGCATTTGTCCCGTGGCAAGCTTTTGCCCAGAGATCGTGTCGCCAATCTACTTGATCCGGGCTCGCCGTTTTTGGAAATCGGAACCACCGCTGCGCACGGAATGTTTGGCGGTGAAAGTCCGGGTGGCAGTTTGATCACGGGCATCGGCCGGGTCGAAGGCCAAGAGGTCATGGTCATCTGTAACGATGCCACCGTGAAGGGGGGTACGTATTATCCCATGACTGTGAAGAAGCATCTTCGCGCGTTGGAGATTGCGGACCATAATCATCTTCCTTGCATCACGCTCGTGGATAGTGGTGGTGCCAACCTTCCACAACAGGCGGAAGGCTTTGCCGACCGTGAACACTTTGGCCGGATTTTCTATTATCAGGCGAACCTTTCAGCCCGTAACATTCCACAAATATCTGTGGTCATGGGGTCCTGCACCGCAGGCGGCGCCTATCTTCCGGCCATGTCGGACGTATCAATCATCGTTAAAGAGCAGGGCACCATTTTTCTTGCCGGTCCGCCTCTGGTGAAGGCTGCCACGGGAGAAGAGGTGAGCGCGGAGGACTTGGGCGGCGGTGCAATGCATACGTCGGTTTCCGGCGTGGCAGATTATCTGGCGGACGACGACACCCACGCGTTAGCATTGGCAAGACAAGCGCTAAAGCATTTGAACCGCACCAAACCACAGCAGCTTCATTTGCAAACGCCGGAAGACCCGGCCTATGACCCGGAGGAAATTTTGGGTGTTGTCCCGGCGGATTTGAAAACACCCTATGACGTGCGGGAAGTGATCGCCCGCGTTGTTGACGGCTCGCGGTTTGATGAGTTCAAAGCCCGATATGGCACGACGCTCATTTGCGGGTTTGCCCATGTGATGGGAATGCCGGTTGGCATCATCGCCAACAATGGCGTGCTATTTTCAGAAAGTTCACTCAAGGGTGCGCATTTCGTGGAACTCTGCTCGCAACGCAAAATTCCGCTCGTGTTCCTGCAAAATATTACGGGTTTCATGGTCGGCCAGAAGTATGAATCTGGTGGTATTGCAAAAGATGGCGCCAAACTGGTGACGGCCGTCTCCACCACGAAAGTTCCAAAAATCACCATGCTAATCGGCGGTTCCTTTGGTGCGGGCAATTACGGCATGGCGGGCCGGGCTTACTCTCCACGCTTCATGTGGACCTGGCCGAACTCACGCATTTCCGTGATGGGCGGGGAGCAGGCCGCCGGCGTGTTGGCGCAGGTGAAACGCGCGAGCATTGAGCGGGCAGGCGGTGAATGGTCTGCCGAAGAAGAGGCCGCGTTCAAGCAACCAACGCTTGATATGTTTGAAGAGCAGTCGCATCCGCTTTATGCCTCGGCCAGGCTTTGGGACGATGGGGTGATTGATCCGCGGAAGACACGGTCCATCCTCGCATTATCGCTGTCCGCGACCTTGAACGCGGAAATCGAAGATACGAAATTCGGCGTGTTCAGGATGTGATGCGATGTTGAACGTTTTCGAACAACTATCAAAGCAAACACCATTTTTGGTAATCGCATCGGTAGTAATTTCCACGCTTCATACGGTCGGTTTTTTTGCTGCCACCGGGAATCCGAGTTTAATTACAAACCTGAGCTATCAGGATTTAATCACATCATCCGTTTATGCAATAGTCTTCATACTGCCGGCTTTAGTATCAACAGTTTCATTGCAAAACAGTGCTTTTGTTAAGACGGAATATTTCAATACATTCACGAAAATTGCATACGTTATCATATTTGTATTGGGTTTATTGCTAGTTTATTTTGATTCGTATTCTTACGTCGGCTGGTTTTGCATTTTTATCGTGGGTCTGCCTTATCTGCCAAGTATCCTAGTTCGTGTAGGAATAATCCTCCCAAAAAATACTTTACTTGCTGCAGCTGCACTCATTCTTCTGTCAATTATCTCCTTCGGTTCGGGTTATGGAAATTACAGGACTGAGATTTGTGCTGGCACTCAATTTTATTCTAAAGATGGTGAACTCACACAAATCCTTAAAATCTATTCAGAATTTTTAGTGCTCCATAAAGGCGAGGGGCATTTGATGCTGAAACCAAATACACACGACTTTGAAATTGTATTCGACAGCAATACGCTTTTGGAACGCCTTAACAGTCCCGAGTGTAATCCAATTGGCGACTGGTTTGAACGCATCACCGAACGTTTTAACAGGATGTGATGCCCGATGAACAATGACTGCATCTCCAATACCCCCGGTGGTGAGCATATTCTGCTTGGTGGAATCGTACTTGGCCTTTCCGTCGCGGTATGGTTCGGGCTGCAGTATCAGCTTGGTACGATTGGAAAACTTGGCATAGCCGGGATTTCGATGTTTGGAGCCGTGCAACTGGGCCGTGGTCTCTATCGATGGAAATATACTGACCGTAAAACCTTCCGGGATACCAGAAAGAAGCAAAACCTGCTCATCGATATACCCATAACCGAGACCGATAAGCGCGCACTCCATGCGGTCGAAGACGCCTTGATTGAGCTTATTCGAGTATCGAAGACCGTCGACATCGAAATGCACTCAATCGATACGGCAAACAATGTGGGAACGATCCGTCTGGTTGGCGGTAACGCTGATGCGATGTTTGCCCATGTCTATGCAACGCTCGCCCGTTTCGCAAAGTCCGGTGGCATGAACCTGTTCCCGCCCCAGGGTCAGGACATTGATACGGAAACCCATGGCAAGCGCGTCATGTTAATTGTTGCAAAAGGTAGAGATTTCTAAATGGCAAACATCCTTGTTCTTTTTGAAAGCAATAACCGCGGCTACACGAAAACAATGGCCGGGCATGTGGCAGATGGTGCGGCCAGTGTTCCGGACAATGAAGTCAGGTTTTTGTCCATCGGTGAAGCCACAATCGAAGACCTGCGTTGGATGGATGCCATTGCGCTTGGTTCACCCACCAATCTGGGCGGAATTTCATGGCGGATGAAGCAATGGTGGGATGAGTTGAGTTTCGATGTCTGGGAAGAACTCGACGGAAAAATCGGCTGCACTTTTTCATCCTCGGGCGCACTTGGCGGCGGATCGGAACTCACCTGCATGTCACTCAATCATTTGCTGATGAATTTTGGGATCCTTGTGTTTGGTGTCCCCGATTATGTGGCCCGGAAAATGGCCCCGCACTATGGCGCAATCTGTGCGGGAGAACCGCGCTCAGAGGGAGAGATCGCAATGTGTACAAGGCTTGGGCGAAGACTGTCGGAATGGGCGGCGGTTTATCACGATGGCAGGCGTGACCTGCATCCTTCCAATGCGGATTATGCCAGAGGAGTGCAGCACTAATGCCGAAGAAATTATTGATTGCAAACCGTGGTGAGATCGCATGCAGGATTATGCACACGGCCCACCGCATGGGCGTTGAAACGGTGGCGGTGTATTCTGATGCGGATGCCACTGCGCAACACCGCCTGCTGGCCGATGAAGCGGTTCGTCTCGGCCCTGCACCTGTGGGTGAAAGCTATTTGAGGGGGGACTTGATCATTCAGGCAGCGCTTGACACGGGCGCAGACGCCATTCATCCCGGTTACGGGTTTCTATCTGAAAACCCTGACTTCGTGGATGCGGTTGAGAAGGCCGGGTTCACTTTTGTGGGGCCTTCAGCTGATGCAATCCGCGCCATGGGCCTTAAAGACGCCGCCAAAAAACTGATGGAAGAAGCAAACGTTCCTGTCGTTCCCGGATATCACGGCGAAAATCAGGACCCGGAATTTCTGGCCAAAGAAGCGGAAAAGATCGGCTATCCGGTGCTCATCAAAGCCCGCGCCGGCGGCGGCGGCAAAGGCATGCGCAAAGTTGACGATCCAAAAGACTTCGCTGCTAGCCTTGAAGGTGCCGTGCGTGAAGGGGAAGCAAGTTTTGGCGATGGACGTGTCTTGATCGAGAAATTCATCACGGCCCCAAGGCATATCGAAATACAGGTTTTTGGTGATAACCACGGCAATGTGGTGCATCTGTTTGAGCGTGATTGTTCGCTCCAGCGCCGCCATCAAAAGGTGATCGAGGAAGCACCTGCGCCAGGCATGACCGAGGAGATGCGCAACGCCATGGGCGAAGCCGCAGTGAAGGCTGCGGAGGCGATCAACTATTCCGGCGCTGGAACGATTGAATTCATCGTCGACGGGTCTGAAGGCTTAAAGACCGACGGGTTTTTCTTCATGGAGATGAACACGCGCCTGCAAGTGGAACATCCAGTAACAGAGGCGATTACCGGTGTCGATCTGGTGGAATGGCAGTTGCGAATTGCTGATGGTGAATATCTGCCAAGGTTTCAGGATGAACTTGAAATAAACGGTCATGCCTTTGAAGCGCGCCTTTATGCGGAAGATGTGCCCAAGGGATTTCTTCCTGCGACCGGAACACTTGAATATCTCGATTTTTCAGATCTTTCCCGCAATGATTCAGGGGTAGTTGAGGGCGATACGATTACGCCATTTTATGATCCGATGATTGCAAAAATCATCACTCATCATGAAACACGGGAAGAGGCCCTTGCTGATCTGGAAACCGCGTTGGCTGAAACCCGGATCGCAGGCACAGTCACGAATTCAGCGTTTCTGCGGGCACTTTGTATCCATGAAGGGTTTTCACAAGGCCAAGTGGATACGGGTCTGATTGAGCGGGATATTGATTTGCTTACGGCTGTTGAGGCCCCTGCAGATGAGATTGTGGCACTTGCCGCCAAACACGTACTCGATATGCCGCTTTCACCCAATCCAAGCGGTAAGCAGATGGAATTTGAAGGAGTTGACCCGTTTGAGGCGCTGGCGGGGTTCTCGGTTTGGGAAGCACCCTCATGGAATCAGACACTTTATTGCGGCGATGACGTGTATGAAGTTCGCATCCGTCACCATGGCGAAATCTGGCAATGTAAAGTGAAGCGCGGCGATGGTGATTATTCTCCAGCTTTCACCGACATCGAATGTGTAAGTCCTGAACGGGCGCCCGATGTTCATGTGTTTGGCCAGCGCGTGGCCGTTTTTGCGGCGGCAGGCACCTATGAGTTCACCTTCCCGGACCGCTTGGCTGGAAAAGGCGCTGAGGCAGAGGGCGGCGATACGATTACCGCGCCCATGCCAGGGCTGGTGAAAAAAATGTCTGCTAAGCCTGGTGATACGGTTTCCAAGGGTGATGCCTTGATTGTGCTTGAAGCCATGAAAATGGAACATACGCTGGGCGCACCTCGCGACGGTGTCTTGGAAAGCATCAATGTCTCCGAAGGAGACCAAGTGGAGGATGGCGATATCCTCATTTCGCTTGAGGAGGAGGCTGATGCCTGATCACATTACGATCTTTGAAGTTGGCGCGCGCGACGGGCTTCAAAACGAAAAGGTAATGATCCCGACTGAAAAGAAGATCGAGCTAATCGATCTCTTGTCTGAGTGCGGCTTTTCCAAAATCGAAACCACCGCATTCGTGTCGCCCAAATGGGTGCCGCAAATGGCGGATGCGGCGGACGTAATGGCAGGGATCCATCGAGCCGATGGCATTTCCTATGCGGTCCTGACCCCGAACATGAAAGGATATGAACGTGCCAAGCAAGCGAATGGAAGTGAGGTTGCGGTTTTCGGCGCCGCCAGCGAAGGGTTCAGCCAGGCCAATGTGAACGCATCGATTGCCGAAACAATTGACCGCTTCCTGCCCATAACAGACGCTGCCAAGGCCGATGGCATTCCAGTTCGTGGCTATATTTCTTGCGTTACAGATTGCCCTTTTGATGGTCCCACGCCTCCGCAAAACGTTGCATGGATGGCGGAAAAACTGCTCGCCGCCGGGTGTTATGAAATTTCTCTCGGTGACACGATTGGTCAGGGGACGCCGGAAACCATTGCGGCCATGTTGGATGCAGTTCTGGAAGTGGTTCCGGCAGATCGGCTTGCCGGGCATTATCACGATACGGCAGGCCGCGCGCTCGTCAACATTGAAGTGAGCCTTGAAAAAGGTCTGCGCACCTTTGACAGTTCTGTGGGTGGTCTGGGCGGCTGCCCATATGCGCCGGGTGCTGCCGGAAACGTAGCGACGGAAGCGGTCGTCGAGCGGGTCGAGCAATTGGGATATGTGACCGGGGTTAACCGTGAGAAGCTTGAGTACGCATCGCGTTTCGCTATCGGTCTTACAAGCGATATTTGAGAAGCCACATTTGGAAAGTGACATCTGAGGAGTGACACGTGAATTATCATACAATCCGGACTGAGATTGATCGTCATGGGATTGCAACTCTAACCCTCGATCAACCGGACAAACACAATGCCATGTCTTCGCAGATGATTGAGGAATTGAGCAACGCGGCCCGCAGTCTGGGGAAAAACAATGACGTAAGAGCGGTTATTCTAACTGGCGAGGGCAAGAGCTTTTGCGCAGGCGGCGATCTGGGCTGGATGCGATCTCAATTTGAGGCTGACCGTGAAACGCGCATTGGCGAAGCGATGAAGCTTGCAAAAATGCTCCGGGACTTGAATGAACTTCCAAAGCCATTGATCGGCCGCATCAACGGGCAGGCGTTTGGCGGTGGCATTGGCATGATGAGTGTGTGCGACGTGGCCATTGGTGTGGATACGGCGAAATTTGCACTCACGGAAACCCGCCTCGGGCTAATCCCAGCTACCATAAGCCCATACGTATTGGCGCGCATGGGAGAGGGTGTGGCCCGCCGTGTGTTAATGTCGGGTCGGCGCTTTGACGCGGAAGAAGCGGTTCGGCTGGGATTGCTTGCCAAAGCTGTCGCCGCTGCTGATCTCGATGCAGCGGTGCAAGCTGAGATTGAACCTTACTTTTCCACCGCTCCCGGTGCCATGGCAAAGGCCAAGCGCTTGGCCCGGTCCCTTGGTCCGGTGATCAACGAAGCAACCATGCTTGATACGGCAAATCAATTGGCCGACTGCTGGGAAGACCCCGAGACCCAAGAAGGCATTGCGGCGTTTTTTGATAAGCGTAAACCAGCCTGGCAAAATTGATTGGTTACCTCAGCGTAAACTCCACGATGAAATTATTGGCCGGCATATCGTGGGCAACCACGCCGTGAAATCCATGGTCCGATGCAACCGCTGAAACATCTTCGAGGTTACGGACACCAAATCGTTCGTCCTTTGCTTTGAGCCATTGATCAAATTCCACATTTGACGGGCTGGTGTGAATGCTGTTTCGCTTGAAGGGCCCATAGAGGAAAAGCTTGCCACCGGGCTTCAGAGATTGTGATGCGCCCTCGAACAAACAGGGAGTCAACTCCCATGGGGCGATGTGAATGACGTTCAGGCAAAACACCACATCAAATTTGGTCTGCGGCTTGAGCATCCAAGGCAATTGCATCACATCAAGGGTTTGAGACTTTTCCACGTTTTTGCAGCCGCCTTCCGCCACCCATGCGTCGATGCTTTCCAAGCTTTCAGGAAGTTGCTCAGTGGGGAAAAACCGGCAGGCGGGGAATTCATTTGCCAGTTTGGCCACGTGTTGCCCGCTGCCACTGCCGATTTCCAGAATGTTGCATTCGCCTTTGGGGAAGAGCGTTTTGAATGTTTCAGTAATGGGTTGGATATTGCGGTAAAAGGCAGGGGTATCGCGTTTGGCGGTTTGCATGAAACACTCTTTTGACTTGCAGAATTGTCCGCTGGAATTACGAATTCTCTGGCGCTAGGGTCAAGAGCTGGCGTCAGATTTGACGAAGGAGGAGCCGTGAATGAACTACGTACTGGTGATGGGTGCGCGTGAAGTTGAAGCGTATGTTTCGGAAGTTTTTCCCCAATCAGACCGCTACGGCTTCTCGGTAACAGAATTGGATCCGGGCAAGATTTCGATCTTGATGAAAGTGACTGACGATCATCTTCGCCCCGGCGGAACCGTATCAGGGCCTTCGATGTTTGCGCTTGCAGACTGCGCCACCTACCTCATGGTGCTTTCGCATATAGGCAAGGTGGCACTTGCCGTGACCACCAATCTCAACATCAATTTTCTGTCTAAACCGGAAGGCGATCTCATCGCGCACTCAACACTTCTAAAGCTCGGAAAACGGCTTGCCGTATGCGATGTGGCGATCCACATGGCAAGCAATGATCAATTGGTGGCGCACGCCACTGCAACCTATTCAATTCCACCGCGCTGAGGCGCAAAAAACCGATCGTGACAGAGCGTGCGATCCGCGTACGAGTCGCATTGCATTTTTTGTCTGTTTCGCTAGGAATATTCGCAGAGGAGAAGCATTATGGATTTGGCATACACACCACAAGAAGAAGCGTTTCGCGACGAAGTTCGGGGTTTCCTGAAAGAGAAACTCCCCAAACGACTTTCCGACAAAATGAAACTGGGAAAGCGGCTCACCAAAGACGACATGGTCGAGTGGCATTCGATCCTGAACGAGCAAGGTTGGCTGGCTGTAAACTGGCCGGAAGAGTGGGGCGGCACCGGTTGGTCCGCCGTTCAGAAACACATTTTTGATGAAGAGTGTTGGGCTGCGGGCGCGCCGCGAACCGTGCCATTTGGCCTGAGCATGCTGGCTCCCGTTCTGATGAAATTCGGCAGCGAAGAGCAGAAAAACCACTATCTACCCCGAATTCTCGATGGGACTGACTGGTGGTGTCAGGGCTATTCAGAGCCCGGTGCCGGTTCTGATCTCGCATCTTTGAAAACCAAGGCCGAACGTGACGGTGATCATTACATCGTCAACGGTCAGAAAACATGGACGACCTTGGGCCAATACGCCAACTGGATTTTCTGCCTTGTGCGGACGTCGAATGAAGGCAAGCCGCAGGAAGGAATTTCGTTTCTGCTCATTGATATGGATTCGCCCGGTGTCGAAGTGAGGCCAATCATTCTGCTCGATGGTGAGCATGAGGTGAACGAGATTTTTTTCGACAATGTGAGGGTTCCGGTTGAGAACCTTGTTGGCGAAGAAAACAAGGGTTGGACCTACGCAAAATACTTGTTGACCCATGAACGCACAGGAACAGCCAATATCGGTAATTCCAATGCGGCATTGGAAAAGTTGAAGCGGATCGCGAAGGAGCAGACAAAGTCCGGCAAGCCGCTTGCGGAAGACCCGTATTTTTCCGGCCGCATGGCGAAGGTCGAGATGGAGTTGAATGCGCTCAAAACAACCAATCTTCGTATTCTGGCCGAGGCAGACGCAGGTGCCGCACCGGGGCCTGAAAGTTCCATGTTGAAAGTCAAAGGCACGATTGTGCGTCTTGAAATCAATGATCTTGCGCGCCGGGCATTGGGTCCATACGCGTTGCCGTTTTCTTCCGAGGCATTGGATGAAGGCTATAACGAGGAGCCGATTGGCCCTGATTATGCCAATCCGATTGCCGCCAAATATTTCAATAACCGGAAGATGCCGATTTACGCGGGTTCGAACGAAGTTCAGCGCGGCATTATCTCCAAGACAAAGCTTGGATTTTAGATCATGAATTTTGAATTGAATGAAGACCGCCGAATGCTTTCGGAGACGTTGACGCGTTTTCTTGCCGATAATTACACAATCGATAAGCGGCACGGCTTTGCCATGTCCGACGAACGGTTCTCACGGGAAATGTGGGCTCAATTCGCCGAGCTTGGTGTGATCGGAGCCTTGTTTCCCGAGAGTGCCGGCGGTTTTGGTGGCGAAGGCGATGACCTGACAGTGGTGTTCGAGGCCCTAGGCCGTCATTTAGTCGTTGAACCATTTCTGCCGACGCTGCTTGGCGGTTCGGTTCTGTCAGAAGTTGGTGGTGAAGAAGCGCTTCTCGAGCAGATTATCGGCGGTGAAGCACTAATCGCGCTCGCCCACGGCGAACCTGCAAGCCGCTACGAACTTTCCCACGTGGAAACCACTGCCACGGCGGATGGTGACGGATATCGTATCACTGGCAACAAGTCTGTGGTTCTTGGCGGGGGCAATGCAACACATCTGGTCGTTTCTGCCCGCACATCAGGCGACACGACAGACGAAAACGGCATTTCGCTCTTTCTTGTGGAAGCAGGGGAAGGTGTGCGTGTGCGGGACTACGGTACCATTGATGGTTATGCCGCTGCCGAACTGAGCTTTACCGATGCAAAGGCTCGTCTTTTGGGTGAGCTTGATAATGGTTTCTCCATCATCGAGAAGGTCCAGGCAATGGGAACGACTGCCCTTTGTGCGGAAGTGTTTGGTGCCATGGAGTCAGCGAAAGACCTGACAGTTGAGTACATGCATACTCGCAAACAATTTGGCGTTCCTATCGGAAAGTTTCAGGCGCTCCAGCATCGAATGGCGGATATTCTGATTGAATTGGAACAAATGCGATCGGCGATTATCAACGCCAGTGGCAATCTCAGTGCGGATCGTGTTTCCCGGGAGCGTGAAGTCTCGGCCTGCAAACATCTGTGCGGCACCATCGGTCGCCAGGTTGCTGAGGAATCCATTCAGATTCACGGTGGCATGGGAATGACATGGGAGTATCCCGTTGGTCACTATGCCAAAAGAATCATCATGGCAGATCATGTTTTCGGCGATACGGACCATCACCTTGAGCGCTACATTGCGCTTGGCCAAGCTAGCTAGGAGGCCCATTCAAGTGACAACCATCGAAAGCCGTCTGAATGAAATGGGAATTACAATTCCTGAGCCTCCCGCACCAGTTGCCAGTTATGTGGGCCATGTGATCCACAATGGAATGGTGATCGTTTCTGGCCAGCTTCCCATGGCCGATGGCGCGCTAACCCAAACGGGCCTTCTGGGTAAAGACGTGACCACCGAAGAAGGCGCTGCTGCTGCGCGCGTCTGTGCAATCAATATCCTCGCGCAGGTGAAAGTCGCCTGTGGCGGTGACCTTGACCGCATTGAGCAGTGCTTGCGTTTGGGCGGGTTTGTGGCGTCCATGCCGGATTATACGGACCATCCGAAAGTCATTAACGGTGCCTCTGACTTTGTGGGCGAAGTTCTTGGTGAAAAGGGTGTTCATGCCCGTGCTGCGGTAGGGGTTGCCGCACTTCCCCTTAACGCAAGTGTTGAGGTTGAAGCGACCTTCGCGATCCGTTAACGCTTCAACTGTCGTTGAATTTCCAAATATACACTGGCTTTCGATTAATGGTCAGTGAAATTACTCTTTAGCCTCAGGGACCTATACTATGACCGATACCTTTGTTTCCCACCTTGAATGCTCAATCTCCGGTAAAACCTATGAAGCAGGCAAAGTTCATGGCCTCTCAGATGAAGGTCGCCCTTTGCTCGTTCGCTATGATTTGGAAAAAATGCGGAATGCGGTTTCGCGCAGCGATATCGAAAACTCCAAAGAACCAGGCTTTTGGCGTTACGCTTCCATGCTCCCGGTAACCAAGGCGGAAAATCGCGTCTCGCTTGGTGAAGTTGTGACGCCTCTTATCGCGCTTGAGCAAAGCGCTCATGTCTTGGGTGCCAAACCGGGAAAGGCAATTGTGAAAGATGAGGGCCGCTTGCCCACCGGATCATTTAAAGCACGGGGCCTTTGCCTCGCGGTTTCCATGGCAAAGGAATTCGGCATCGAACACATCGCCATCCCCACAAATGGAAATGCGGGTGCAGCACTTGCCGCCTATGCAAGACGCGCGGGTCAGCGGGCAACAGTGTTCTGTCCTTCGGATACGCCCGACATCAATATTCGCGAAATTCAGCAGCAGGGTGCCCAGACTTACATGGTCAATGGCCTGATCAATGATTGCGGCAAAATCGTTGGTGGCGGCAAGGAAGCTGTGGGCTGGTTCGACGTTTCAACCCTCAAAGAGCCGTACCGGATTGAGGGTAAGAAAACCATGGGACTGGAACTGGCTGAGCAGTTTGGTTGGAAACTGCCCGATGTGATCTTCTATCCCACCGGCGGTGGCACCGGCCTGATCGGCATGTGGAAAGCATTTCATGAGCTAAAGGAACTGGGCTGGTTGGAAGACGATAAAATGCCGAAAATGGTGGCCGTTCAAGCGGAAGGCTGCGCCCCAATCGTAAAAGCCTGGGAAGCGGGTGAAGAGCACGCACCGCTTTGGGAAGATGCACACACGGTGGCAGCGGGTATTCGTGTGCCGATCGCGGTTGGAGATTTTCTGATCATCCGTGCTGTGCGTGAATTCGGTGGTTTTGGCATGGCCTTGCCCGACGACGAGATCATGGCAGTGCGCAACCAGATCGCCGCAGAAGAAGGCTTCCTGCTGTGTCCTGAAGGTGCCGCGACGGCTGCCGCCTACAAAAAGGCACTGGCTGACGGCCTGATTTCCGAAGACGACACTGCAGTACTATATAACTGCGCGACAGGTCTCAAATATCCGCTCGATCCGGTGGCAAACCATTTGGATAAGGACAAGGAAATCGATTACTCGCAGTTTTCTTGATGCTTTTCGCTCTCTAGGTTTGAAACAGGCAATGGGCTGTTGAACAGTCCGTTCACCAAGCGCGGGCTTAACTTCGCGCGGTGAAGGCGTATTTCTGTTGGCATATGATCAACGGAGAAAACCATGAGTCAGCTGAAAGTCTTGAGAATAGATGGAAGTGCCCGCAAAGAAGGATCAATCACCCGTCAATTGACCGATGATTACCTCGCGAAATTGTCGGCCGCAGGTGAAGTCGCATCCATTGTGACGCGTGATACCAGTGAGGGTATCGATTTTGTTTCTGAAGCTTGGATGGGTGCCAATTTCACCGATGACGCGGACCGCACTGACGAGCAGAAAGCAGTTCTTGCGAAGTCTGATGAAATGGTCGCCGAATTGGAAGAAGCAGACCTGATTGTGATCGGCGTTCCGATTTACAATTTCGGTGTGCCTGCATCGCTCAAAGCCTGGGTTGATATGATTGCCCGAGCGCGCAAGACGTTCAAATATACCGAGAATGGCCCTGTGGGCCTTTTGGAAGGAAAGCGGGCGGTTCTCGTGGTTGCGTCAGGCGGTACGGAAGCTGGTAGCGACATTGATTTCGCCACAGGTTACATGAAGCATATCATGGGCTTTATTGGCATACATGATGTGGACGTGGTCGCTGCAGATCGGCTCATGGTGGATGCGGAAGCATCGATCGCTGGTGCGAACTCTCAGATCGCTGATTTGCTCGTAGCAAAAGCGGCTTAAACGTAGGAGACAACAATGGGTCTTTTGGTAGGCGGGGTCTGGAAAGACCAGTGGTACGATACAAAGAAGTCCGGCGGTAAGTTTGAGCGCTCGGCATCCCAGTTTCGCAATTGGATAACCGCGGACGGCAGTGCTGGCCCGACTGGAGCAGCAGGCTTCAAGGCAGAGGCTGGCCGATACCATCTCTTTGTTTCCTATGCGTGCCCTTGGGCGCACCGAACCCTGATTTACCGCGCGCTAAAGGGCCTTGAAGCCATGATCGATGTGTCAGTTGTACACTGGTACATGGCGGAGAACGGCTGGACCTTTGCGGAAGACGATGCGGGTCTGGTAGGCGACAAGCTCTTTGGGTCAGAATTTGCCCACCAGATATATACCCGCGCGGACCCGAACTATTCGGGTAGGGTGACGGTTCCGATACTTTGGGACAAAGCGAAGAACACGATTGTCTCGAATGAATCCTCCGAGATCATCCGGATGTTCAACTCGGCCTTCAACGGGCTGACGGGCGACCCGCAG
>CAWUJX010000065.1:0-15716 GCA_963922635.1 uncultured Hyphomicrobiales bacterium
ATATTGCCATCTGAAACGAGGCTCGGTTTCAGTCCGTCCGGGTGAGCGTGTGAATGTTGGTGACCCGCTTGGTGCGATTGGCAGTTCAGGATTTTCGCAGTTTCCGCATGTGCATTTGAGCCTGCGTCAAAACGGAAAATGGATTGATCCTGTTTCGGGAAAGAGTTTGGGCGATGCGTGCGGCACTGTTGATGAAAACACCACCTACCTGTCGAAAAAAGCTTACGCGCGACTTCCGCAAGACCGCAGACAGTTGCTCTCGGCCGGAGTGTCAGGCGATGTGATCAAGCATCAAAATCTGGTTAGACTTGGCGCGCCGGATCAGGCGAACCCTTCCAGTGAGAACAGCGTTGCGTGGGCATGGTTCATCAATCTGCAAAAAGGTGACGAGATTTCATTGCAGTTCTCAGGGCCCGAGGGCGAGATCAGTTCGTCGCGGCTAAAAGCGTTGGAGCAAAGCAAAGCGTCTTACTCAGCGTTTACAGGGCGAAAATTGTCGCCGTCTCCCGGCGAATATCAGCTTCGGATCGCGATTGAAAACCGTGGCGCGGAAGTTTTTTCAGACACAAAAACCTGGGCTATCCGGTAGGTTCTGCTCGTAACCTCAAAACGACCAGGTTTATGCCCAGGGCCGTGCTTGGGAGGACTTTGCCTCGAATGCCGTGATTTCATCAGCCTTTTCGAGCGTCTCACCGATATCATCAATGCCTTCGAGCAGGCGATGCTTGCGCGCGGGATCAATATCAAAGGAGATTGTTCCCCCGTCGGGGCCCGAGATCGTTTGCGCTTCGAGGTCCACGGTGAGTGTGGCGTTAGAACCGCGCTCAGCATCATCCATCAGTTTCTCGAGCTCTTCAGCAGAAACCATGATCGGCAGAATGCCATTTTTGAAGCAGTTATTGTAGAAAATGTCGGCAAAGCTTGTGGAGATCACACAACGGATGCCAAAATCAAGCAAAGCCCAAGGCGCATGTTCGCGCGATGAACCGCAACCGAAATTGTCGCCGGCAACAAGAATTTGCGCATCTTTGTAGGATGGTTTGTTCAAAACGAAATCGGGGTTGTCGGAGCCGTCTTCCTTGAAGCGCATCTCCGCAAAAAGACCATTGCCAAGCCCCGTCCGTTTAATGGTCTTGAGATAGTCTTTTGGGATGATCATGTCCGTATCAATATTGATGATCGGCATGGGTGCGGCGACGGCCGTGATTTTCGTAAATTTTTCCATCGGATTTTCTTTGTGTGAATGCGTGCCTTCCCATACCCACAAAGGTCTTTTGTGGCAAGAACCAAGGCGACTGTTCTGGTCTTTAGAAAAATGGAGCGGGCGATGAGATCAATTTATTGAATGATTTCAGAGTATTTATCAAAAAGAGGCCAATTGTACATCGATTGTACAACAAAACCGCGAAAATCAGTGTTTTTCTATGTTCCACTATATCCAATATTTTTCATATATTTCAATATGTTAAGCCGCTTTTGTGCAATGCACAATTTTCAAAAAATGGAGCGCAAAGTGAGATTAGGAAACCCAATTATTTCAATAGGTTACTGACGAAAATTTTCTCGTACAACAAATAGACGAGGTACTCCCCATATTTTGGATGCCGCAAAAAATCCTCTCATTTTACAGCCGCAACATCATTTTTTGGCTCGAGGAAATGCCATCGATTTGAGTTTCTTGCCGTCGGCTAACTTCAAGTTATTGGCCGGATGCGCTCAACTCTGAAAACTCCTGAATATTTCTAAAACTGGTACTTCAAAGTGCCTCTTCTTCCAAGCTTGGAGTAAGATTTGCCAGTTCATTCATTTTCAACTATTTTCAATCAAAATCCTTCAAACAGGACATTTAGGAATGCCCAACGAAGATATTTTGACTGTTAAAGAGCTTGCTGAGTATCTCAAGATCGCGGAGAAAACGGCTTACCGGTTTGCATCTGAGGGCAAAGTTCCTGGCTTCAAAGTGGGTAGCGCTTGGCGGTTTAGGAAAAGTGAGATCGATCGCTGGATTGCTGATCAGGAACAAAAGCAAGAATGGGGGCAAAAATGACGGGTGCCGAGCAGCGAGCTGAACTGCATAGTCGAATTTGGAGAATTGCTAATGATGTCCGGGGCGCAGTTGATGGCTGGGACTTCAAGCAGTTCGTCCTCGGTGCTTTGTTCTATCGTTTCATCAGCGAGAACTTTACCCACTACATCGAAGCCGGTGACGAAAGCATCGACTATGTTGGAATGTCCGACACAGATATCCCCGATGATGTCAAAGTCGATGCCATCAAGACCAAGGGGTACTTCATTTACCCTAGCCAGCTTTTTCAAAATGTAGAAAAAACTGCGAGAAAGAACGACAGCCTAAACACCGAACTGGCTGAAATCTTTTCTGCCATTGAGGCTTCAGCAAGTGGTTACCCGTCCGAAAGGGACATCGTTGGTCTCTTTTCCGATTTTGACACGACCAGTAATCGCCTCGGCAACACTGTTGTGCAAAAGAATGAAAGGTTGGCTAATGTATTGAAAGGCGTCGCAGATCTTCCTTTAAAGTTTGACGAGAACGAAGGCGACCTGTTCGGCGATGCTTATGAGTTCCTGATATCTAACTACGCGGCCAACGCAGGCAAATCTGGCGGTGAGTTTTTTACGCCAACCCACGTGTCCAAACTCATTGCCAAACTGGCCATGCACAAGCAGACCAGCGTCAACAAAATCTACGATCCGGCAGCGGGGTCCGGTTCACTGCTTTTGCAGGCTAAAGAAGAGTTTGAGAACCACATCATCGAAGACGGTTTCTTCGGGCAGGAAATTAACTACACCACGTACAACCTCGCCCGCATGAACATGTTCCTGCACAACATCAACTACGACAAGTTCAACATCCAACACGGCAATACCTTGATGGAGCCGCATTTCGGCGACGAAAAACCCTTTGACGCCATCGTGTCGAACCCGCCCTACTCAGTGAAGTGGAAAGGCGCGGATGATCCGACGCTGATCAATGACGACCGTTTTGCGCCTGCTGGTGTGCTAGCCCCGAAATCAAAGGCTGACTTTGCCTTTGTCCTTCATGCGCTACACTACTTGTCGGCCAAGGGGCGCGCCGCGATCGTTTGCTTCCCTGGTATCTTCTACCGTGGCGGGGCAGAACAAAAAATCCGCAAATACCTAGTCGACAACAACTTCGTTGAGACGGTGATCGCCCTCGCGCCAAACCTATTTTTCGGCACTACCATCGCAGTGAACATTCTGGTGCTGGCCAAGAACAAGACCGACACAGCCGTTCAGTTCATCAATGCGACCGAAGAGGATACCTTCTTCCGAAAGGGCACGAACAACAATTTCATGGAGGACCGGCACATTGCCGAAATCATGAAGATGTTCGACAATAAGGAGAACGTGCCTCACGTGGCCGAAACGGTTCCTTACGACACGATTGTCGAGAAAGACTACAACCTGTCCGTCAGCGCCTATGTCGAGCCAAAGGATACCCGCGAAGTTGTCGACATTGCGAAGCTGAATGCCGATCTGGAAACCACTGTCGCCAAAATCGATAAGCTACGCGCCGACATCGACGCCATCGTCGCGGAGATCGAGGCATGAGCGATCAGGGCTTTCTAGAAAAGCTGTTGGATGGGGCGGCAGTGCAGTGGAAGCCGTTGGGAGATATCGCGGAGTATTCCAAGGCGCGCATCAGCTCCGAGCAGCTCGATAAGTCAAATTACGTGGGTGTGGACAACCTTCTGCAGAACCGAGCGGGAAGAGTCGATTCAAGCTATGTGCCCACTTCTGGCAATCTGACAAAGTATCGATCGGGCGATATTCTAATCGGAAATATTCGCCCTTACCTTCGAAAAATTTGGCTTGCTGACCGAACAGGCGGAACCAACGGTGACGTCTTAGTCATCCATCCAACGGATGACGTTATGAACCCGCGCTATCTGCATCAGGTCCTCACAGATGAAAAGTTCTTTGAGTACAATATTCAGCACTCCAAAGGGGCAAAAATGCCTCGCGGCAGCAAGCCACAGATTGTTCAATATCCGGTGCCTATCCCATGCCCAGAAAACCCGAAAAAGTCACGTGCGATCCAAGCTGAGATCGTTCGAATTCTGGAAAGTTTTACCGAGCTGACAGCCGAGCTGACAGCCGAGCTTAACGCCCGAAAGCAGCAATACAACCATTATCGAAACCAACTTCTGAATTTTGAAGATGGTGATGTGGAATGGAAGACCTTGGGCGAGGTCAGCTTGAAATCATATTCAGGTGGAACGCCGAAGGCGGGCAACTCAAAGTACTATGAGGGTGGCACGATACCATGGTTGAGGACCCAGGAAGTTATTTTTTCAGACATTCATGCAACATCGGTCAAGATCACTCAGGCCGCTGTAGACGAAACAGCTGCGAAATGGGTGCCCGAAAATTGTGTGATTGTTGCCATCTCAGGTGCGACGGCAGGTCGCTCAGGTATCAATAAGATTCCACTCACGACCAACCAGCACTGCTGTTGCTTGGAGATTGATCCCACGCAAGCCGTCTACAGGTACGTTTTCCATTGGGTCAGCATGAATTATGAAGAACTGAAGGGATTGGGCCAAGGTGCACGTGGCGACCTTAATTCCGGCATCATCAAAGGCTTCAAAATACCTATTCCATTTGCGGGCGACCCCGAAAAGTCGCTGGCTGAACAAAACCGCATCGTCGCCATTCTCGACAAGTTCGACACGCTGACCACATCGCTTAGCGAGGGCTTACCGCGTGAAATTGAGCTGCGTCATCAGCAATATGAATATTACCGCGACCTGCTACTGAGTTTCCCCAAATCCGAGGAGGCCGCGTAATGGGCCAGACCCTCGAGGAGCTCGCAAAACAGCTGCGGGACGCCAACAAGAAGGTGCAGTTAATCTACGCATTCAATGGCACAGGCAAAACGCGTCTTTCCCGCGCTATGAAAGACCTGATTGCTCCAAAAACTGAAGACGGTGAAGATAGCGAGCCGTCTCGTGAGAAAGTGCTTTACTACAACGCGTTCACGGAAGATTTGTTCTACTGGGATAATGACCTATTAGGCGATGGTGAACCGAAGCTGAAAATCCAACCGAATACTTTCACTGACTGGATTCTTGGTGAACAAGGCAAGGGCAATGAGGTCATCGCGAACTTCCAGCACTATACGAACAAAAACCTGACACCCGTCTTCTTGGAAAAAGACGGGCAAAAAGCTGGTGAAAAGACCTACCCTTCGGTCTCATTTTCAATAGCTACGGGCGATGATGAAGCTACGACGGGGATCAAGATTTCAAAGGGTGAGGAAAGCAATTTCATCTGGAGCATCTTCTACACGTTGATCGAAGAGGTGGTTTCAGTCCTAAGCGTTCCTGACGCTGGAGATCGAAGCACCAATCAGTTCGACAAACTCGAGTACGTTTTCATTGATGACCCGGTGAGCTCTCTTGACGAGAACCATCTTATAGAACTGGCGCAGACCCTGGCTACGCTGATCAAGAATGCCCCGCAGGACGGCCCCAAATTCATTATCACGACCCACAATCCGCTATTTTTTAACGTGCTCTTCAATGCGTTAAAAAATGGCTTCAAGTATCAGCTATCTCAAAACGAAGATGGCACTTTCACACTGGACCGTTGGAACAACGATAGCCCATTCTCATACCATCTGCATTTGATCGAGAAACTTAAGACTGCATCTGACGGTGATGGGTTTGAGAAATTTCACTACAATCTTCTGAGAAATATTCTGGAGAAGACATCGACCTTCATGGGGTACGAGGATTGGGCAGACTTGTTGCCACAAACAGCAGATGGAACCAACGACGCCTATTTGAAGCGAATTGTAGATATCTCGAGCCATTCAAAGCACGCAGGAGACGAACAGCCGCAGCTTTCAAAAGATGACAAGCGGGTCTTGGGATACCTCCTCACTGAGACCGCCAACAAGAAATATGAGTTTGCTGCACGATATCGGATGCTCGCAAAGGAAGAGGCGAGAAATGGTTGAGCAGACAAAAACCATCGCGGAAACGAAGAATTTTATTGTTCTCGATAAATACAAAAGAGAATGGGAGGCCGGTGATCGTTACCAGAGCGAGGACGATCTGGAACGCGAATTAGTACAGGACCTGGTCAATCAGGGCTATGAGTTCCTACCTGCTCTGACGATCGCAGATGCAATGCTTGCCAATGTCCGGGTGCAGCTGGAGCAGCTGAACAACGTCACGTTTTTAGATGATGAATGGAAGCGTTTTGTCGAGACTTACCTCGACAAGCCGAGCGACAGCATCGTCGACAAAACCCGCAAAATCCACGACGACTACATCCATGATTTCGTCTTCGATGATGGACGTATCCAAAACATCTACCTCGTCGACAAAAGGAACAAGGCGCGTAACAAGCTACAGGTGATCAAACAGTTTGAGCAGGTTGGTACTCACGCTAATCGCTATGACGTTACAATCCTGGTCAACGGTTTGCCGCTTGTTCAGATCGAGCTGAAAAAGCGCGGCGTAGCGATCCGGGAGGCGTTCAACCAAATCCATCGCTACAGCAAAGAGAGTTTCAACAGCGAACATTCCCTGTTTAAGTTCTTGCAGCTCTTCGTGATTTCGAACGGCACTGACACAAGGTATTTTGCAAACACTACCAAGCGCAACAAGAACAGCTTCGATTTCACCATGAACTGGGCGAAGTCGGACAACAGCTTGATCAAAGATCTGAAGGACTTCACAGCAACGTTCCTTCAGAAACGCACATTGTTGAACGTTTTACTTCAATACTCAGTATTCGATGCCAGCGATACATTGCTGATCATGCGTCCTTATCAGATTGCGGCGACCGAACGCATTCTGTGGAAAATCAGAAGCTCCCATGAGGCCAAAAACTGGAGAAAGCCAGAAGGTGGCGGTTTCATCTGGCACACGACGGGTTCCGGTAAGACCTTAACCAGCTTTAAGGCCGCTCGCCTTGCGACTGAGTTAGATTTTATCGACAAAGTCTTCTTCGTCGTGGATCGCAAAGATCTCGACTACCAGACCATGAAGGAATACCAGAGGTTTTCACCTGACAGCGTGAACGGATCTGATAGCACCGCCGGGTTGAAGCGCAATCTAGGAAAAGACGACAACAAGATCATCGTCACCACAATCCAGAAGCTTAACAATCTGATGAAGTCCGAAGGTGATCTAGCGGTCTATGACCAGCAGGTAGTTTTCATTTTTGATGAATGTCACCGCAGTCAGTTTGGTGAGGCTCAGAAGAATCTGAAGAAGAAATTCAAGAAATTTTATCAATTTGGTTTCACTGGAACACCGATCTTTCCAGAGAATGCTTTGGGTGCAGAAACCACTGCAAGTGTGTTTGGGCGTGAGTTACATTCTTATGTGATCACTGATGCCATCCGTGATGAAAAGGTTCTGAAGTTTAAGGTTGATTACAATGATGTGCGCCCTCAATTCAAAGCGATTGAGAGCGAGCAAGACGAGAAGAAACTTAGTGCTGCAGAGAACAAGCAAGCGCTTTTGCACCCTGAGCGCATTCGAGAAGTTTCGCAGTATGTACTGAACAACTTTCGCCAAAAGACACATCGAATGCACAATGGTAACGCCGGTTTCAATGCCATGTTTGCGGTCAGCAGTGTGGATGCAGCAAAACTCTACTACGAGACCCTGAACACCTTGCAAGCCGACAGTGAAAAGCCGCTTAGGATCGCGACGATCTTCTCATTTGCTGCCAACGAAGAGCAAGACGCAATTGGTGACATTCAAGACGAGAGCTTTGATGTGTCTGCGATGAATAGCAGCGCAAAAGAATTCTTGAGTGCTGCGGTTGATGACTACAATGCTTTTTTCAAAACGAATTTTAGCGTCGATAGCAGCGGCTTTCAAAATTACTACCGTGACTTGGCCAGCCGAGTTCGTTCGAGGGACATAGACCTCCTTATCGTCGTGGGCATGTTTTTGACAGGGTTTGATGCGCCGACTCTGAATACATTGTTTGTCGACAAGAACCTTCGGTACCATGGTTTGATGCAAGCATTCTCCAGGACCAACCGAATTTACGATGCGACCAAAACCTTTGGGAATATCGTAGCATTCAGAGATCTTGAGCAAGCTACTGTCGATGCGATCACATTGTTTGGGGACAAAAATACGAAGAACGTCGTGCTCGAGAAGAGCTACGATGAATATATGAAGGGCTTTCAAGATCAAGAGACCGGTGACATCCGTCGGGGCTTCACTGACATTGTGAACGAACTTACAGACCGCTTCCCTAATCCAGAAGAAATCGAGAAAGAAGAAGACAAGAAAGAGTTCGCAAAATTATTTGGCGAGTATCTGAGGGCTGAAAATGTCCTTCGAAACTACGATGAATTTTCCGCGTTGCGGGCTTTTCAAGACCTTGATCCACAAGACGCCGATGCGGTCGAGGCATTCAAGGAAAAGCACTATCTGAATGATGATGATCTCAAAGAGTTGGAAGCAATTGAGCTGCCATCTGAGAGAACGGTTCAAGATTACCGGTCAACATACAATGATATTAGAGATTGGTTGCGCCGAGAAAAATTATCAGACGCGCAGGAACAGTCCAAAATTGAATGGGATGATGTTGTATTTGAGGTGGATCTGCTCAAGTCGCAGGAAATCAATCTCGATTACATACTCGAGTTGATTTTTGAGAAAAACAAGAAAGTCAAAGACAAAGGCGATTTAATTGAAGATGCTCGCCGTGTCATTCGCGCTAGCCTCGGCAATCGAGCGAAAGAAGGTCTAATTGTTGATTTTATCAATAAGATTGATCTTGACCTGCTTGATGACAAGGCGAGTGTCATAGATGCATTTTTTGCATTCGCGCAAGAGGAACAACGAAGAGAAATTGAGGAGCTAATCAGTTCGGAGAATCTGAACTCTGAGGCGGCAAGACGGTATATCTTTGCATCTATCAAGCGTGAGTTTGCAAGTGAAAATGGCGCTGACTTAAATTCGATCCTGCCCAAAATGAGTCCACTGAATCCACAGTTTCGTACTAAGAAGACGACCGTGTTTGAAAAAATCTCAAGGTTCGTTGAAAAATTCAAAGGTGTAGGTGGGCAAGCCTAGAAACTTCTCCTGGACGGTTTACTGCGAATTGCTAGCCTCAGCTTGTTGCCAATCGTGATATGTTTGCTTGGATCCTTTAACTTTCCACTCGGTGCGTCCATTGCTGTTTCTATCCAGGATAATGGCTGCAGCGGCTGAAGGACTATTGAATGGCCAAGGCTTTGCGAACTTGAGCGTTTGTTCATCGTTAGGAACTAGCACGCCATCTGAGATGAGTTTTTCTTTCAGGCCGCCATAGCTTTGTTGCACATAACCGGTATTAGTAAGTGCCTCTGAACTTTCCAACACGATGAATTCCCCATCTTCCTCAACTGCTGTAGCTTTGACGCCGCTCTTGTGACGGATCTCAAATTTCACATCACCTTCGGTCCTTTCATAGATAGGTTTTGCAGTTTGTGTCACCGCACGTGGTTGTGGCTTAAGGAGGTCAAGGCCAATCACTGGTAAGATGATGCGAAGGTTCGAAAGAAATTGCTCCATATTAGCAACATCTGCTTCAGGTAAACGTCGTCTTCCTGTCTCAGGTTTTGTACCGTTATCCAAAGTTACACGTGCTGCTTGGATGGCTTGCTCAATTAGTCTAGCCTCTAGGTACTCGGCATGACCCTTCGATAAGTCATCGTCACTGGTGGTGATTGCAATTGCAGTCTCCCAGAATTCTCGCTTAATTGCGCTTTGCTTAATTCTTTCAGCCACCGAGTTTCCCGAACCGATATAGGCCCGCGTTCCACCGTGTTTTTCAGAATCGGGTCCCCACAATATATAAACGCCTGTACGGTCGACCTCTTCACGAGCGGCAAGATCACCAAAAGCGGAGGCGCCGCTGACAAATAGCAATCCAGTCCAACCATGGATTGTTGCTTTTCGAAGGCCGGTTGGCTTGCCGTCTACAAGAAAAAGTTGGATTGTCTGCCCAAATGATCCATCGTGTTGCAATGTAAGTTTCCCGCTTCAACAATTCGGAATTGTCTAAACAGTAGCATTGATCTGCCATTTGTTTAATTGATTTTGCGAATTAGTAAATTTGCGTAAGTACTCTGAATATTGCTATTCT
Source organism: uncultured Hyphomicrobiales bacterium (assembly GCA_963922635.1). Classification (GTDB taxonomy): domain Bacteria; phylum Pseudomonadota; class Alphaproteobacteria; order Rhizobiales; family Rhizobiaceae; genus JAALLB01. Next base: position 10,153 of record CAWUJX010000065.1, read on the forward strand.
GCAGTCACCCTAGGGAAATTCAACCCTGAGGGCATCATGATGCTCCTCGCATTTGAGGAGTCTTCATGATGAAATTTTTGTCAAAACGTCAGGTTATTGCGATGGTTTTGTACTCGGCACAACACATTGCACGACTGGAGGCAGCCGGCCAATTCCCCAAGAGGGTACAGCTAGGTGACTGCAGAGTGGGATGGATAGAGCAGGAAGTGCTTGACTGGATGCAGGCCAAGATTGACGAACGAGACGAAAAACTCTGATCTCTCCTTCACAGGTGAGAGCGAAGAGGGCTGGTTGAAAAATCAGTCCTCTTTTTCTTGGGTACAACCAGTTTGATTGATGGGGATAAGCATGGGGTTTCCCTATCCCCAACTTATCTGATTTCTATCCCCTATCCATAGCGCAATATCGCAGCTGATATCAGTCACTATGAAGCGCGTTGGAGAAAATGATTATTCCGTTAAATTAAACAAAATACCCACCCCTCAAAAAATACCACCCATCTTTTCTGATCTAATATCTGGTGATTCATCGATAAATCTTGAAACCAGAATCTAATCTGTGTTTTTCTATATTTATATTTTTTGAAATTTTTGCTTTGTGGGGTTCTTTGGATGAATTTGTTGCTAACTCGATCGCAGGAACAAGCGTCTTTTTTCTCATTGGTACCGCTAAGGATTGGTGGTGTTGTGACCTTCAAACTCAATGCGGAATTTGAACTCACTGAAGAAGAACACGCGCTCACCAGAAAATATGGGTTCACCAACGCGACGCTAATTCATACTGATTTCATGGTGGACCTTCGAAACGCCTTCACCCCATCATGGTATCTTGGGTTACTCGTGATGATTTTGATCGCGCTATTCTATGAACCGTGGGGACAGGGGTTCGATAGCGTCATTAAGAAAGTCATCGCTGTTCCGATGTCCGGCATTGCGACGGTATTGATCATGACGACCGTCTATTTCTTCTCTATGCGGAAGTTCGTTACCGTTGACCAAATGCTCAATGGCGGGCGAACCTTTTATTGTCACAGCGTGGTCGAGCTGGATGACCATGAACGAGAACTCAAAGACCTGGCCCACAAGTTTCATATTACATTGGAGAAGGCCAAGAATTGGGGCGGGCGTGAACTTAACCCGATTCCGGAAGGCGAAGTACTTTACCTCTCTGATCAGGAGTACAACCAGCGAAAAACCCTGATTGAAAAGGCGATGGAAACCGCAGGTCGAACTGTTCGAAACGTTCTCAATTCTGTTCCCAAGAATTCGGAAGAAAAATCAAACATGGACGAACGATCTGCCAATCAAAGAGCGGACTCGAAGCCGACGACTACAAGGACCAGTTTTCAATCGAAAGAGAGAAACCATGAGGCTTCACGCGCAGAAGCAAAACCCACGGTTACAACTCCTCCTCCGGTAAGCAATTCCGAACCAAGCGCTGACACCCAAACGCGAACACCTCATCCGTTTGCACCAAAGCCACCTTCCGAAGACGGGTGAGGTGAAGGATATGCTCAATAAACAGGAACCTAGCTGATGTATGATCCGGTTTACAAAGGCTGGGGAAATCGAACCTGGCTAAAAGGCTTAGTCAAGGGTGCATTTGCAAATGCGCGACTACAGGCCGATGCAGGTCAGCTGGAGCCAACCGTTCGTAGTGTTAATGCCGAGCTCAAGCACTTGGGTCTTGATAGCAAAGACGGTGTCATCAATCTTGCCAGCATAATTGCAGAAGACATCTTGAAGACGTTTGATGAGAATATCTCAAATCTGGAATCCCTCTATTTTCACAAACATCTTCTAGCTCATATTGCTTCCTTCCTGCTGAATGAAGGGCTGTTTGAAATACCTGGCGAGCATCTCGTTGAACCCGTTGAAACGCGATCCGAGCTTTGGCAACTGGAAGCCAGAATGCGTCGCACCTACGAGATATTGATCAATCTGGATTCAGTGTTGGGTGATGTCGCTCAAATGTTTCGCTGGTTTGCGTCGCCAATTATCGAACAGTTCCCGCAGGTTCTGGAAGCGGATTATGTGAGTTCGGATGACCTCTATTTCAATGTGGATGTGCCGCATATGATGCAGGACTTGCATCAAGCGGTAGAGCGAATGGTGACACTCCCCTTTGCGCCAGAATTTGATCATCTGGGTCATGCGCTCAACACAAGAGCGCGACTGGAATACAATGTAGTCTTAGCATCAGGCGGCACACCGAATGACCCCAATGCGCTGAGTAAAGCGAAACTGCCGACCAAGCATTCGAATATGCGACCGACAGAACTCATAGACTCATTCCTATCGGGCACCGCTTTCGAAACGTTCTTCAATATGAAGGTGCCTGTAAAAATTTCGCAATCAACCCGTTTTGAGCACCAGCACATTGTTGCGGGATCTGGCCATGGCAAGACCCAGACTATTCAACAACTCATCCTTCATGACCTAAAGTCAGTCATAAAAGGTCAGGCATCAGTTATAGTAATCGATAGCCAGGGCGAGCTGATTAAGAACATATCCAATTTGGCAATCTTCCGACCAGGCAGTCCCCTGTTTGACAAGCTGGTTGTTGTCGATCCGACCGATGTAGAATACCCAGTTGCGCTTAATCTGTTTGATGTAAAGATGGATAGGATCAACGAGTATTCCCAGCTTGACCGGGAGAAGATGGTCAACGGGATTCTTGAACTCTACGATTTCGTCTTGGGTTCCTTGTTGGCAGCGGAAATGACGCAAAAGCAGTCGGTGATTTTCCGGTACATCACACGGCTGATGATTCAGATACCTAATGCTACAATTGCCACATTACGAGAACTGCTTGAAGAAGGCGGAGCAGACAAATACCGGGAGCATATTAATAAGCTTCAGGGTTCAGCTCGATCATTCTTCGAAACCGAGTTTGATAGCAAAGAATTTGTTCAAACAAAGAAGCAGGTTTTGAGACGCCTTTGGGGAATTCTCGAAAACCAGAGCTTTGAACGAATGTTCCTGCATCCAAGGAATAAACTTGATCTCTTCTCTGAAATGAACTCCGGCAAGGTGATCCTGATCAATACGGCAAAGGATTTGCTCAAGGAGGACGGAACTGAAATCTTTGGTCGCTTCTTCATTGCGATGATTGCTCAGGCTGCTCAAGAACGTAGTGTTATCCATAGCAATGATCGAATGCCAACCTATGTCTATGTCGATGAAGCGGCGGATTATTTTGATCGTAATGTCGGCATTATTCTGAGCCAGGCGCGAAAATACAAAGTAGGCATGATCCTTGCACACCAATATCTTGGGCAACTGGATGGCAAACTTCAGGAAGCAGTCTTCACGAATACGTCGATACGACTTGCAGGTGGCGTTTCTTCCAAGGATGCGCGTGCTCTAGCCAGTGAAATGAAAACGGATGCGAGCTTCATCGAAAGTCAGAAAAAGTTGTCTATGGCGACGTTTGTGCGGGGAACGACGCAACACTCTGTTTCAATCGATATTGAACCTGGCCAGATGGAACGGTTGGCAAAATTGAGTAAGGAAGAAAAGCGTTTGCAGCGCGAACACATGCGCAAGCATTATTGTGTTCACTACACTGAAGCTGAGAATACAGATGAAACGGTGGCCGCTGAAAGATCGGTGAACGATGAAGAACACACGGAACGTAGTGTTAGCAAAGATGAGCACGCGCCAGACAATGGCCCATCCGATAAAAAATTTCCCGATGAGCCGGAAAGCTGGTGAGCTGACTTTGCATGATTTGATATACTGACTGAGCATATTAAGAGCGAACTCATGCAACTCACCAAAACCGATTTCATCCAATTTCTGAACTGTCCAAAATCAGTCTGGCTAATGCACAAAGACCCTGAGAATTATCCAGAATCGCCACTAACGGACTTTGATCAAAAACTCATTCGGGAAGGGTATGAATTTGAGGGTCATGTAAAAGCGTTATTTTCTTCTTTCGAAAACGCTACTGATTTCGAGTTTCAAGCGACCTATAAAACGGATGATGGACTGCTCGCTCGAGCAGATATCATTCGGAATAAGCCAGATGGAAGCATTGCGCTTTATGAGATCAAATCATCCACGGAAGTAAAAACGGAAAAGGGAAATAACCATCTTCACGATGTGGCATTTCAAATGGCGGCGGCAACTAGGACCGGTGAAACTGTAACGGAAGTCTATATCGTTCATCTCAACAAAGAGTATGTTCGTGAGGGTTCGATCAACCCGGAACAAATGGTTTCAGTCAGTGACGTGACTGATCGTGTTTCAGATATTTTGCCAAAGATTGAAAAGCAAATGGACGAAGCCCTGGAGCTTCTTCAAGCTGATCAAATCGACCGATCGTCATGCACGTGTCTCCTGTTAACCAAGGGGCACCATTGCAACAGCTTTGAATATTTCAATCCTGACTTACCCGATCCCTCCATCTATAATCTGCCAAGCTTGTGGGGTACGCGTCTTGAGAACTTTGTGACTGAAAACAGGTTTGAACTATCTGACATCAATCTTGACGAGGTAACCAATCAGCAGAAACCGGTTTTGGCAGCATTCCAAAACGGAGGGCAGTTTATAAACCGCTCTGACATCCAGAACTTTTTCGATACCCTCGAATATCCGCTCTATTTTTTCGACTATGAAGCGTATGGTTCAGCTATTCCTATGATTGACGGACTGAGCCCCCATGATCACCTGCCGTTTCAGTTTTCCCTTCACATCATGCAAGCTGATGGCAGTGTTTCTCATGTGGAATATCTCGCCGAAGAGTTAGCTCTGCCTGAGAAACTTGTTGATGCACTGATGGAGAATATTGGTGAATCCGGATCGGTCATCGCATGGCACAAGACCTATGAAAATGAGCGTAACAAACATCTGGCGAAACTTTATCCGCAGCACGAAGAATTTCTTCTGGGACTGATTGAACGGACAAAGGACTTGGAAGATGTGTTCAAGACCGGCTACGTAGACATTGCCTTTGGCGGGTCGACTTCCATTAAAAAGGTGCTGCCGGTGATCGTGCCGGATTTGACCTATCAGGGAATGAATATTGCAGAAGGAACTGCAGCCATGGATGCGTGGGCAAAAATGGTTGATGAAAAAGACAGCGACGCCAAGACTAAGTTGCGCCAAGATCTCTTGGCGTATTGTGAGCTTGATACGTTAGCGATGGTGCGCATTTTTGAATATGTAAAGTCCGTTCTTTCGTCAGTGTAAAAACTTCACGCTTGGTGCAACTTTTTTGCTCCGAACATTTCGCATCATAGGGCAAGATCGACAATCATAGAAGAAAATAGCAACCGTTGAGGGGTTGTTCCCGAGGGGCTAAGTCATGGACATGGCTTCACTTGGGATACTTAAGAAAGATAGCCTTGGAAGGCGATCGCGCTACAGGCGTCAGCCAACAGGCAAACGAATTTCCCTTACTCAACGGGATATTGAATTATTCAGGCTCCTCTATCGATATCGCTATTTGCGAGCGGATCGTATTCTGAAATGGTTTTCCCCCTGCAGCAAAAATCGACTGATTGAACGATTGGGTGATCTTTATCACGAGAGCTGTTTCATTAATCGAATAGAAGCGCA
>CAWUJX010000066.1:0-15261 GCA_963922635.1 uncultured Hyphomicrobiales bacterium
CCTGCAACACGTGGCACCCTTGAAGATTGGTCAGAATGTAAAAGAAGTCCTCGAAGCAGATCTTGAGGGTGAACATATTGCGCGCGAGTCTTATTCGAAGTCGCGAACCATCTGTCATGAGATGGGAGACTTCGTGACCATGAAAATTTTTGAGGAACTCCTTACAGATGAAGAAGGTCACATCGATTTCCTCGAAACCCAGTTGGAATTGCTCGCGACCATTGGCGAAGAAAAATACGGACAGTTGAACGCCGAACCGGCAAACGAAGCTGGGGAATGAGCACCAAGTTTCTGAAAATGCTTCGCACAAGAGTGCGTTGGACAATCGAATACATCAACAACCCTGCGGGCAATCCTGAGTTCATAGCCACCCACCGCCCCGCGAAAGCCTGCGCGGCTGCTTTGGCTTCAGCCCTCGCTACGGGGTTTGCTCTTGCGTCTTTGAATTAAAGCAACTGCCCATCTTTCCGCTTGCAAGCCTTGGAGGCATGGCCTATAAGCCGAGTTTCAGGATCAATTGCTGGTGGCTGAACGTTGGCGCATGGGCTTCCATGTGAGGGATAACTAGAATTCCCGTCCATCCGTGTCTCCGCTCTCGACCGCTCAAACCAAGCCTTTCCTGACCGATACGGTCCTTAAAGGCGGCGTGCAGGCTTTGCGCAAGCGATCCGGAACATTGAAACAGGAAAGGGTCATTATCTCATGGCACTATACGAACACACATTCCTGGCCCGTCAGGACATTTCTGCTCAACAGGCAGAAGCACTCGCTGAACAGTTTAAAGGCGTTTTGGAAGAAAACGGCGGCAAGGTCGGCAAGATCGAGAATTGGGGCTTAAAAACAGCCGCATACCGCATCCAGAAAAACCGTAAAGTTCACTACATTCATATGAATGTGGATGCTCCGGCTGCTGCAATCGCAGAGATGGAACGTCAAATGCGCATCAACGAGGACATTCTTCGTTACATGACAATCCGCGTGGAAGAGCATGAAGAAGGCCCATCAGCAATGATGAAGAAGAATGATCGTGACGATCGCCCACGCCGTGGCGACCGCGATGATCGCGGCCCTCGTCCTGAGCGCTCCGCTCCGAAACCAGAAACCGCTAGCGAGGAGTAATCACCATGGCTATTGCATCCACATCAGGCGGTCGTCGTCCATTTAACCGTCGTCGTAAATCTTGCCCGTTCACCGGCGCAAACGCACCAAAGATCGACTACAAAGACACGAAGCTTTTGCAACGCTACATTTCTGAGCGCGGCAAAATTGTTCCATCACGCATCACAGCAGTGAGCCTGAAAAAACAGCGCGAATTGGCACAAGCCATCAAACGCGCACGTTTTCTTGGCCTGCTTCCTTACGTGATCGGCTAATTGATTTTGGGGTGGGGCTGTTATCGGCCCTCCCCCCCCTTCTGCCCCTGGAGCGGGCAAGACACTAACGAAACCGAGTTGGGAAACATTTCCCTAACTGTCATATAGGCAGGACAGCGATACGATGAATTTAAAAACCTACCTTATCCCAGCTGTTGCCGGCATTGCGTGCGTGTTGGTGATCGCTGCCTCCCAACGGGCAGGCGTGGCAGGCATTCCGCTTCTATTATTAGCGCCGCTTCCAATCTATGTGGCTGCTTTGGGTTGGGGAACCCAAGGCGCGATCCTTGCTTGCGTGGTTGCAAGTGTCACTGCTTTTGTGGCTGTTTCGCCGGGCTTGGCCGCGCTGGTTGCCTTTGCGTTTGCTGTCCCGGCCGCGTTTATCGGTCACCAAGCAAACCTTGCTCAACAAACCGATGACGGACAGATCGAGTGGTTCCCGCTATCCCAACTTTTGTTCAACCTCGCATTGGCGCTGTCGATTGGTATCGTGCTGGTGGGCCTCGTTGCAGGCTACAACATCGAAACGCTTACCCCGCCATTCACCGATGCATTCAGGGAAATGTTCAAGGTAAACCCGCCGCCTGTCCCTCTTTCTGATGAGGAACTAACGCAATTGGTTCAGCGCACATTGAACCTGATGCCGTTCATCGCCACCAGCGTATGGGTCATTGTCCATGTGGTGAACCTTCATTTGTCTGCCAAGATATGCCGGGCTTCGGGCAGATTGCCCCGGCCAAAGGACGACATCGGCGAAAGCGCAGCCATGCCGTCCATTGGTCTTGCTATCATGCTTGCTGCTTTGGTCGGCGCTGTCATGCTATCAGGTGCGGCTCAAATGATTGCAGGTGTTTTTGCCGGCGCATTCATCACTGCCTTTGCTTTGGTGGGCCTCGCGTCAATCCATGTTCGCGCGCGAAACAGCGCCGCGGGGTTTGTATTTTTGATGCTCACCTATGCGCTCATTCTCTTCTTCTATTTCCCGCTCTTTCTCTATGCGATCGGCGGTGTAATCCGAACCTTGAACCCAAACACTAATACCCCGCCGAACGCGGGCAATAATTTGTCTTGAAAGGACTAAACCCATGGATGTCATTCTTTTGGAACGTATTGCGAAACTGGGCCAGATGGGAGACGTGGTCTCTGTTAAATCCGGTTACGCGAGAAACTTTTTGTTGCCACAGGGAAAAGCACTTCGTGCGAATGAAGCAAATCGTGCGCAGTTTGAAGCACAACGCGCGGACCTCGAAGCACGCAACAATGAGCGCAAGGCGGAAGCTGAAGCTGTAAAAGCAAAACTGGACGGAAACAGCTATGTCATGATCCGTTCTGCCGGCCAGACAGGCCAGCTTTACGGTTCTGTTTCGACCCGCGACGTGGCTGCCGTTCTGGCCGATGCCGGATTTGATGTGGGCCGCAACCAAGTGGACCTGAGCAACCCGATCAAGGTTATCGGTATCCATGAATTGGTGATCAACCTGCACCCGGAAGTTGAAACCAATATTTCAGTGAACGTTGCCCGTTCAGAGGATGAAGCTGAGCGCCAGGCAGCCGGTGAAGACCTCACAGGCCGTGATGAGCAGTTTGAGCACGAAGCTGTGGACTTCGAAGCTGACGATGTGGACCTCACTGAAGTGTTTGAAAATCCTGATGACGTTGATCTCGGCGATGGCGAAGCAAGCGAAGACGCTGGTGAAGCTTCTTCAACTGAAGAAACCTCTGAAGAAAATTAAGCACAAAGGCATTTGAGCCAGGCTCAAAATTTCAACGGAAAAATTCAAAGGCGCGAGGTTAATTCTCGCGCCTTTTTTGTTCTGTCAGGAGTGCCGACCAAAATAAGTTCTGCCGATGCCACAATATGGGCGCTGCGAATCGGCTACTGCTGTCAATCAAAATCTCAAGAATTCGGATAAGTGCTGTGAACATCGGGTGCTTTACCTCTTTCTTGAAAATCGGACTTGCTGCGACCTCATCGTGTCCGCAAAACAAAGCGAGGGAATCCGGGGAAAAAGATGGCAGAAGCAGTTACCAGAATTGGAAAAGAAGACGCGACCTATCGCGCGGCACCACATAACATCGAGGTGGAACAGGCGCTTTTGGGCGCGATTCTTGTGAACAACGACGCCTATTATCGGGTGTCCGATTTCCTGAAGCCCGACCACTTCTTTGAAGCGCTGCACGCTGAAATCTTCAAAGTGGCAGGCGATATGATCAAAGCCGCCAAAACCGCCAACCCGGTCACCATTAAAACGTTTTTGCCAGCGGACGAAAAAATTGGCGATATGACTGTGGGGCAATACCTTGCCCGCTTGGCGGCCGAGGCCACCACAATCATCAATGCACAAGACTACGGCATGTCCATCCATGACCTCGCCACCCGCCGCAACCTGATCAACATTGGCGAAGACATGGTGAATATCGCCTATGATGCACCAGTGGACACCTCTCCCAGCATCCAGATCGAAGACGCGGAGCGGCGTTTGTTTGAACTGGCGGAAAAAGGCGGAAGTGACGCGGGCTTCAACACGTTCAAAGAGGCGATGAATACGGCACTCGACATGGCAGCTGCCGCCTACCAGCGTGATGGCGGGCTGTCCGGGATTGCCGCCGGGCTTGAAGCTCTCGATAGCCGGATGGGTGGCTTGCAACCCTCGGACTTGATTGTCCTCGCAGGTCGTCCGGGCATGGGCAAAACTTCCCTTGCAACAAATATCGCCTACAACATCGCCTCTAAATATGTGGAGGACGTGTCAGCGGACGGGTCGCAACAGGCTCTCGATGGCGGCGTGGTCGGGTTTTTCTCACTTGAGATGTCCGCCGAACAGCTCGCAACGCGGATCATTTCAGAGCAGGCAGAAGTCTCTTCATCCAAGATCAGACGTGGTGAAATTACCGAAGCTGATTTTGAGAAGCTCACGATTTACGTAAACGAGATGTCCCGTGTACCATTATACATCGACGAAACGGGCGGCATTTCCATCGCGCAATTGGCAGCCCGTGCACGCCGACTGAAACGCCAGAAAGGCCTCGACGTTCTGATCGTTGACTATATTCAGTTGATGCAAGGCTCATCGAAAAATGCTGGCAACCGGGTGCAGGAAGTGACCGAGATCACCACCGGTCTCAAAGCGCTCGCAAAAGAACTGGGCATACCGATTGTTGCCCTTTCGCAGCTTTCCCGTCAGGTGGAAAGCCGGGATGATAAACGCCCCCAACTTTCAGACCTCCGCGAATCCGGCTCGATTGAGCAGGATGCAGATGTGGTCTTGTTTGTGTATCGCGAAGAATATTACCTGCAAAATGGCGAGCCGGAAGAAGGCACGGAAGAACACCTCAAGTGGCGTGAAAAACTCGACCGCGCGCGCGGGCGAGCAGAAGTCATTATCGCCAAGCAACGTCACGGTCCGACCGGTACGGCGCATTTAGGTTTCCAGGGCGAATTTACCCGCTTTTCAGACATCGCAGAAGATGATTATCTGCCTGAGCGTATGGACTAAAAGAGGAGATCGTCATGAATGCGAAAGAAGTGGGTGAGAAACTGGTCGAGCATTGCCGCAACCACACAGAGCGCCAGGGCCTAGACGAATTGTATCATGAAGACGCAGTCTCAGTGGAGAGTGCTCCCAACCCGGAAACGGGATCGCGTGAAGTAAAAGGCCTCGACGCAATCAGAGCGAAGCACGATTGGTGGGACAGCCAAATGGAAATGACTGGCGGTGAAACCATTGGGCCCCTTCCCCATGGTGACGACCGGTTTGCCGTTATCTTCAAAGCCCAGGGGAAAGACAAAAACTCCGGCCAGACATTTGATATGGAAGAAGTGGGCGTCTATCACGTGGAGAACGGAAAAATCGTTCGGGAAGAATTCTTCTACGCGATGTAGCGGACAGCTTCCGGGCGAAGTTCAAGTGATTAGTTCAGCGATACCATGACCACTGCGCCACGCCTCACTATTGATCTCGCGGCACTTGCCGACAATTGGGCATTTCTCAATTCAAAATCGCCCAATTCGGAAACAGCCGCTGTGGTGAAAGCCAATGCCTATGGCTTGGGAATTGAAGAAGCCGTTCCGGCATTACATGATGCAGGATGCACCACGTTCTTTACGGCCATGGTCGAAGAAGGTGTGCGAGTGCGCGCGCTTCTTCCCCATGCAAAAGTCTTTATCCTGAACGGCATTTTCGCAGATACGGTGAATACCGCTGTTGAACACAATCTTTCGCCTGTTCTCTCCACGCTCGATCAGATCGCAATGTGGACGGCAAATGCGAACGGCAAACCCTGCGCGCTCCATGTGGATACCGGCATGAACCGCCTTGGCCTCGAAATGGATGAGGCGCAAAAGCTTTCTGAAAACCACACCATGATCACGAAATCCGGCGCGACAGTTCTCATGTCACACCTTGCCTGTGCTGATGATCCTGATCATTCTCAGAACAAATCCCAGCTTTCAAACTTCCGGGAACTGACAGGCCTGTTTCCTTCGCTGACACCATCGTTCGCAAACTCCGCTGCGGTTTTATCAAACCCCGATACACACTTCGCGCTGACACGACCCGGAATTGCCATGTATGGCGGGGAAGCTGTCAACGATGTTCCCAACCCGATGAAGGTCGTGGTGAAATCCGAAACTCGGATCCTGCAAATACGCAACTCAAAGAAGGGTGATGCGGTTGGCTACGGGGCTGCCCACGTTCTGACCCGTGACAGTAAAATAGCGATTTGTTCAGCGGGCTATGCGGATGGCTATCACAGGGCATCGTCCGGCGACGGTGTCCCATTGCGCGGCACGCAATCCGCTGGAGGCTATGGTCAGTTGGGCGACCACAAAGTGCCGCTGATCGGAAGGGTTTCGATGGACCTGACTGCCTTTGACGTCACTGACGTGCCCAAAGAGGACCTTGCCAATACACAGTGGATCGAGTTGTTCGGGCCGAACATACTAGTTGATGACGCGGCCCGCGCTTGCGGCACGATTGGGTATGAACTCCTCACCGGATTGGGCGGACGATACCAACGCACCTACAAATCCTGAGCCGCGACTGACGACCGTCTTTCTAAGCTGCTTCAGTCCGACGCCATTCCGGCAGCGGGTCCGGGTAAGAAGGCAACTCGCTAAGCGATGTGGCTGTTTCTTCCGGCACCAGACAATCATCAAGGCGTTTCTTCAACTCGGGCCAATCAATATTGGAACCGATAAACACAATCTCCTGACGTCGATCGCCCCAGGGTTCCTGCCAGTGTTCATTGAGATAGGCCTGAGCGGTTGGGTCCGTCGGGCGGCGATCGACCGGCACAGTCGCCCACCATTGCCCCAACGGCGAGATGGAAGATAGTGCTCCGGCCAGTGAGAACTCGATCACCCATTTGGGCCGTGTTGCGATCCAGAAATGCCCCTTCGAGCGGATCACGCCAGGCATATCCGAATTGAGTGCCTTTACAGTCTTTTCGGGAATAAACGGCTGGCGCGCGCGATAGACGTAAGACGCCACACCATATTCTTCCGTTTCCGGCACATGGTCAGCGAAACCGTAAAGTTCTTTCGCCCACATGGGATGCTCATGCGCTTTTTCGAAATCAAACATGCCAGTGTCTAGAATAACATCTGCTGCCACATCGGAATGATCCGTCTCTATGATCTTCGCGTCCGCGTTCAGGCTGCGAATGATTTTCCGCGCAGCGTCCACCCGTTGTGGCCCAGCATCGCTCACCTTGTTCAGGATCACCACATCTGCAAACTCGATTTGATCGGTGAGAAGGTGAACCAAGGTCCGCTCATCGTCGTCACCAAGGGATTCTCCCCGATCCTTCAAAAAGTCATGGGATGAATAGTCTTTAAGCAGGTTCACCGCATCAACAACGGTCACCATGGTATCAAGCCGTGACACGTCAGCGAGGCTTTGTCCGTTCTCATCGCGAAAGTCGAATGTTGCCGCCACGGGCAGTGGCTCAGAGATACCGGTAGATTCAATCAATAGATAGTCAAACCGTCCTTCTTCAGCTAGTTGGCGCACTTCTTGTAAAAGATCGTCCCGCAACGTGCAGCATATGCAACCATTCGACATCTCCACCAGCGTTTCTTCTGTGCGGCTGAGCTCAGTGTCTGCACGCACCAAATCAGCGTCGATGTTCACCTCAGACATATCATTCACAATGACAGCCACGCGGCTACCATCACGATTATTGAGGACACGATTGAGAAGCGTGGTTTTTCCTGCTCCTAAAAAGCCGGACAACACGGTTACGGGAAGGCGATTATCAGACATGGCAAATTCCTATCATCTGTAATGTTATCTTATAACAATCACGGTTCTCGAGCCAATGCAATATCAATCGCTTTGAGACGCATGATTATCCCCCGCACACTTCAAAAGCATGCGCGCGAGCACATAAAAGCACTTTACGGCATGAGACATTCGACACCCATGTCAGAACTGAATTTCTTCGTTCATTTACTGATTGCAAACGCAATTCCTTCATAATAGAACAAATCAAGAACAATATTGTGCGGCACCATGGCTAAAACCAAAACTCAATTTGTCTGTCAGTCTTGCGGAACCACCTATGGCCGCTGGTCTGGAAAATGCGATGCCTGCGGAGAGTGGAATTCAATTGTGGAGGAAAACCCAAGCTCCGGCATCGGCGCCAACCCGGGCAAACAGATGCGCAAAGGCACGCCCGTTCAATTGGTTTCGCTGGCTGGCGAAAGCGAACAAGCGCCTCGAGTTGCCTGCGGCATCGAAGAATTGGACCGCGTCACGGGCGGCGGCTTCGTGAAAGGTTCAGCCCTTCTCGTGGGCGGTGATCCAGGTATCGGTAAATCAACGCTTTTAATGCAAGCCTCATCTGCACTCGCAAAAAAAGGACACAAGGTCGTCTACGTTTCGGGCGAGGAAGCAGTGGCACAAATTCGGATGCGAGCCCTTCGCCTAAATGCAATCGAGGCCAATGTGGGGCTCGCAGCCGAAACCAGCGTGGAAAACATTATTGCAACCCTGGAGGCTGACCAGCCGCCTGCTCTTTTGATCATCGATTCCATTCAAACCCTATGGACCGATCTGGCCGATTCAGCGCCCGGCACGGTCACGCAAGTGCGGAACTCTGCGCAGGCATTAATCCGCTATGCAAAGAAACACGGCACCTGTGTTGTTTTTGTCGGCCACGTGACAAAAGACGGCCAGATCGCAGGTCCTCGCGTGGTGGAGCACATGGTGGACGCGGTTTTGTATTTTGAAGGGGAAGGTGCGCACAATTACAGGATTTTACGCACGGTAAAAAACCGTTTCGGCCCTACGGATGAAATTGGTGTTTTTGAAATGTCGGGCGACGGGCTGCGGGAAGTTCCCAACCCTTCGGAGTTGTTTCTTGGGGAGCGAAATGAGGCATCGCCCGGTGCTGCCGTCTTTGCAGGCATGGAAGGCACGCGCCCGGTTCTGGTCGAGATTCAGGCTCTGGTTGTTCAATCATCACTTGGCACGCCGCGCCGTGCTGTGGTCGGGTGGGATACGTCCCGGCTTTCCATGGTGCTGGCAGTTCTGGAAGCCCATTGCGGGGTGAAACTTGGCGATTATGATGTCTATCTCAATGTGGCAGGCGGTTACCGTATTCTTGAACCGGCTGCAGATATAGCCGTGGCTGCGGCGCTCGTTTCATCACTTTGTGCTGTTCCATTGCCCGCAGACGCCGTATTTTTCGGCGAAGTCAGTTTATCAGGATCGACACGACCCGTGGCACATGGCGGGCAGCGCATGAAGGAAGCGGGTAAACTGGGATTTGCTCAGGCTTTCTGTCCGCTGGACGAAAAAGAGAAAAGCAACACCGGTGGTCTTCGTGTGACATCGATCCGCGAGTTGACCCAACTTGCAGCGGATATTGCGGCGCGCAAACAAAACACTTGATAGAATTTTGGGGGCTGGAAAATCCCTCCCATTCCGGTTAAACCATCGCAAAATCACAGGCATTTGAGGTTTCAATCATGCCGATTGAATTATTGGATATTATCCTGATTGTTTTGATGTTGGTTTCCGGCCTCCTCGCCATGGTGCGCGGCTTTTCACGGGAAATACTCTCCATCAGTTCATGGGTCTTGGCGGGCCTTGCTGCGTGGACTTTTTATGGCCAACTTGCGCCATTCGTTTCCAGCTACACCCAATCCATTACCAGCAACGAATTGGTTCCGAATATCGTGGCCGGCGCAATCATCTTTCTGATTGCCCTTATCATCGTTAGCCTGATCACCTTGAAGATCGCCGACTTCATCGTTGATAGTCGGATCGGGGCCCTCGACCGGACGCTTGGCTTCATCTTCGGAGCGGTCCGCGGCGCACTCCTCGTAATGGTATTGTTGATGTTCTATGTGAACTTCTTCCCGGAAAACCAACCCGCCTGGGTGGCAGATGCGAAGTCCAAACCTATGTTGGAATCCATGGGGGAAAGCCTTGTGAACGCCTTGCCGGATGATCCCGCAGCATTCATATTCGAAAAGCTGGGCATTGACGCAGAAGACGGTGCCGAGGGCGACAACGCCTAACTTTGCTTCAACTTCCCTCTGGAGGGGACGCATATGTCATTTCTGGACGACGATAAACTCCGCGAAGAATGTGGCGTCTTCGGCATTTTCAACCACGATGATGCAGCGACACTCACCACACTTGGCTTGCATGCGCTTCAGCACCGGGGCCAGGAAGCGGCAGGGATCGTGTCCTTCAACGGCATTCAATTCCATGCTGAACGGCACATGGGCCTGATCGGCGATACCTTTACCAAACAAAGCGTCATCAACCGTCTGCCCGGCGACCGTGCCATTGGCCATACACGTTATTCCACCACTGGTGGGGACGAAATGCGGAATACTCAGCCGTTTTTCGCTGAATTTTCCGGCGGCGGGTTTGCGGTTTGTCATAATGGCAACCTAACTAACGCAATGACCCTGCGCCGAGAGTTGCAGCGCGAGGGCGCTATTTTTCAGTCCACCTCCGATACGGAGGTCATTCTACACCTGATCGCCATGGGCAAAGAGCCGATGTTCACTGACAGGTTACAGGCAGCACTGGCACGGCTCGAAGGTGCATTTTCCTTTGTGGGTCTTACCAACAAGAAACTGATCGGTTGTCGCGATGCTTTGGGTATTCGCCCGCTCGTTCTTGGTGATCTGGACGGCGCATATATCTTGGCCTCAGAAACCTGCGCGCTCGATATTATCGGTGCGCAGTTCGTAAGGGATGTGGAGCCGGGCGAATTGGTCATCATTACGGATAAGGGCATTCGAAGTCTCTATCCGTTCAAACCGGCTCCGAAGCGCTTTTGCATCTTTGAATATGTGTATTTTGCCCGACCCGACTCCATGATCGAAGGCCAAAACGTCTACGATATTCGCAAGAATATCGGGATCGAATTGGCGAAAGAATCTCCGGTGGATGCGGATGTGGTGGTCCCGGTTCCTGACTCAGGAGTTCCAGCTGCAATTGGTTTCGCGCAAGGCTCTAACGTGCCGTTTGAACTCGGCATTATCAGAAACCATTATGTGGGACGAACCTTCATTCAGCCAACGGATTCAATCCGGCACATGGGCGTTAAACTCAAGCACAACGCAAACCGTAAAATGATCGAAGGCAAGCGCGTCGTGCTTGTTGACGATTCTATCGTTCGTGGAACCACCTCTCAGAAGATTGTGCAGATGGTCCGTGAAGCAGGCGCCGCATCGGTTCATATGAGAATTGCCAGCCCACCGACCATGTCGTCCTGCTTCTATGGGGTGGATACGCCGGAAAGCCACAAACTGCTTGCGTCAAGAATGGATATTGATGCCATGCGTGACTTTATCCGCGTGGATTCTTTGGCGTTCATCACGCTGGATGGTTTGTATCGCGCGGCTGGCCAGACCGGTCGTGACAATGAGAACCCGCAATTCTGTGATGCATGTTTCTCCGGCGAATACCCCACTGCCCTTGTGGATCACGACGATCGCGAAAACATATCGCATTTGGCACTTCTATCTGAGGCCAAGGGCTGAACCGACGAGACCCGACCTTGAATGATCTATCCGACAAAGTAGCGCTTGTCACAGGCGCATCCCGAGGCATCGGCTACCATTGCGCCAAGGGCTTGGCAGCACAGGGCGCGCACGTTATCGCCATTGCACGAACTGTTGGCGGTCTCGAGGAACTCGACGATGAAATTCAAGCCGACGGAGGCAGCGCAACCCTTGTGCCGCTGGATCTGACCGACTACGACGCGATTGACCGGCTCGGCGCTTCCATTTTCGAACGCTGGGGTAAACTCGATATTCTCGTGGGCAATGCAGGCATGTTGGGTGGCCTTTCACCCGTTGAGCATCTGGAACCAAAGACATTTGATAAGGTCTTTGCGCTGAACGTCACCGCGAATTGGCGGTTGATGCGCTCCATGTCACCTCTCTTGCGTAGTTCGGAGGCCGGTCGCGCTGTTTTCATGACCGCGGACAATGCCTTCGAGATCAAACCGTTTTGGTCTGTCTACGCGGCATCACAATCCGCTTTGCGTGCTTTGGTTGAAACCTGGGCCGCAGAAAGTGCAAAAACGCCGATGCGCATAAATCTGCTCAACCCCGGCGCTATGCGAACTGCCCTTCGCGCCTCCGCCATGCCCGGTGAAGACAAGGATAGTGTGGCGCATCCTTCTGAAATCATTACCCCTTTGCTGAAGATGGTGGACGCGGCATTCACCGAAAACGGCGTCACCATCACACGCTAAATCCGCTTGATATGAAGCGCTTCAGACGCGTTCGCAAATACGGAATTAATCACGTTTCAGCGCCAGTCTCATTTTTTGCCTAAATTTTTCCTCAAATATGCTTGATTGATATATATCAAATATACATATGCTGGAAATACGGTCGGTTTGGAACGACCACCAATTGCAGTGAGCGTAGATGAATACACAAACCTTGATACTGGCAATTTTGAATTTCGAAGACGCGAGCGGCTACGAGATCAAAAAACATTCGACGGAGGGCATGTTCAGCTTTTTCGTCGATATCAGCTATGGATCTATCTATCCCACCTTGGCCCGACTGGAAGCCGAGGGTCTTGTGAGCTGCCGATCGGAAACGCAAAACGGAAAGCCAGATAAAAAAGTCTATTCGATTACAGATGCGGGCCGGGCCAGTTTTCTGGAAACGCTGCAAGTCCCCCATCAAAAGGACAAATTCAAATCAGAGTTTCTGTTGGTGGCGATGTGTGCCGCGATGACCCCTCAGGCAGTTATTGGCCGCGCTCTTGAAAGTCATATTGCTGAAGTTGAAGACCTCAAGGTTGTCGTCAGCGAAGTCAGGAAAGAATGCGACGACCCTGCTTCACACTGGATCGCTGATTACGGCGATCATGTCATGAATGCCAAACTGGAGTTTCTCCAGAAACACCGAGACAGGCTGCTGGAAATCGCCGGTAGTGAACTTCCAAATCAAACTGCAGCTCCGATAGCAGCAGAATAAGCGAGAGGCGTGGATCAGTCTCCACGATTGAATATGTTTTCGAAAATTAAAGGTTCACACATCCTGGCGTTAGCGTTTGTTGCAGCCATTGGCTTGTGGATGTCCGGTGGCCAGGTTGTTGTGGGCGGACAAACACCAGAGCCTGGTGAAGGAACCCCACCAATCGCAGAACAGACTGAAGAAAATCAGGCTGCGCCGTTCAAGGTGAGTTTTGTCGCGATTGAAGAGATTGATCGTGAACGTAACGTATCGGTGCGTGGGCGTACTAAAGCGGACGCTATCATCCCTATCCGTGCGGAGACCGGCGGCATTCTTGCAAAGCGCCTTGTGAGCAGGGGCGACTTTGTGAATGTGAACGATGTGGTTTGCGAAATCGAGCCGGGCGCAAGGGAGTCTGCGCTTGCAGGCGCAAAAGCTTCATTAGAACGCGCTGAAGCGGAATACGAAGCAAACCGTCAATTAGCAGAAAAGGGCTTTGCTTCGCAGATCAAACTGAGAGAGATGCGCGCAAACATGGATGCAGCCAAGGCGGCACTGCGTGAGGCCGAGGTTGAACTTTCTCGGATCGTAGTGAAAGCCAATGCCTCCGGTTTTGTGCAAGACCCGATTGCGTCGGTTGGTGATGTTCTACAACCGGGCAGCACCTGCGTGACACTCAATGACTCTGATCCGATGTTTTTCAGCGGTCAGATTGCCGAGCGCGAAGTGGGCGCAGTAAAACCCGGCATGAAAGCGAGTGTTTCGCTTGTA
Source organism: uncultured Hyphomicrobiales bacterium (assembly GCA_963922635.1). GTDB lineage: Bacteria > Pseudomonadota > Alphaproteobacteria > Rhizobiales > Rhizobiaceae > JAALLB01. The sequence continues at coordinate 13,594 of CAWUJX010000066.1, forward strand.
ACCGGTGAGCGCATTACTGGCACTGTGAGCTACGTGGCTTCGTCTGCCGACACTCAAACCAGAACTTTTCTCACCGAAATTCGCTTGGACGATACAGGCGCAACCATTCGCGATGGCCTTACCGCAACGGCCATGATTTCACTGCCCCCTACCCGTTCTTTCAAGATTTCGCCTTCTTGGGTGTCACTGGCCGATAGCGGTCAAGTGGGTGTGAAAATCGTAGATGAAGGCAACAAAGTCGGCTTCAAGCCAATTGAAATCCTGTCCCAAACCAATAACGGTTTCTGGGTCAGCGGCCTCGAAAGCGGCGACCGTATCATTACCCTCGGCCAGGAATATGTAATTTCCGGCGAAATTGTTGAACCCGTCCCAGACCCAATCGTAAACGCAGAGCTCACACAATGACCAGCGCACTTGGATTAATTCTCAGCAGGCCAAAGACTGTTCTCACCATGATGCTTGTCATGGTGATGGCGGGTATTTTCACCTACATCAACATTCCCAAGGAAGCGAACCCGGACATCGATGTGCCGGTCTATTATGTGTCCATTGCGCAGCAAGGTGTCTCGCCGAAAGATGCGGAGCGTCTGCTGGTTCGCCCCATGGAGACGGAGCTTCGGGGCATTGAGGGGCTGAAAGAAATCACGTCCATCGCCTCCCAGGGCCATGCCGGGATCATACTCGAGTTCACCATCGGCACAGATAAAGACAAAGTCTTGGCCGATATTCGCGACAAGGTTGACCTTGCGAAAGCTGAACTTCCCGCGGACGCGGAAGAGCCGGCAATTTTCCCCACAAACCTCGCTCTAGAGCCGACGATCATCGTTGCGCTGTCCGGCAGTGTTCCAGAGCGGACGCTTTACCAGATGGCTAAGCGTTTGCAAGATGAGGTCGAGGCGATCTCTTCCGTTCGGGAGGCCACGCTTAACGGCACGCGTGAAGAACAGTTCGAGGTTCTGCTCAATATCAGCAGGCTTGAGTCTTATGACATCACCCAGGCTGAACTACTGGATGCAATTTCGAGCTATAACCAATTGGTGCCCGCTGGGTTCATCGACGACGGCAACGCGCGCTTCAATCTTGAAGTGCCGGGCCTGATCGAGTCGGTCGCCGACGTGTATGCCATCCCCATCAAGCAAAATGGCGAAGGTGTTGTGACCCTTGGCGAAGTCGCTGAAATTCGCCGCACCTTTAAAGATGCATCGAGCTATACCCGCGTAAACGGCCAGCCCGCGATGTCGTTGGAGGTCGTCAAACGGATCGGCACGAATATCATCGAAAACAATCTGGAAGTTCGACGCGTGGTCGACAACTTCACCAAAGACTGGCCGGAGACCGTCGAAGTTACCTACATGATCGACCAGTCCAGCTTCATCTTTGAAGTTCTGGGTTCTCTGCAATCGTCAATCATTACGGCGGTGGCGCTTGTCATGATTATTGTGGTTGCTTCCCTGGGGATCGGGTCGGGACTGCTCGTCGGTATTGCGATCCCCACATCGTTCATGATTGGCTTCCTCATCCTGTCGGCGGCTGGCTTGACCGTGAACATGATGGTCATGTTCGGAATGGTGCTGTGTGTGGGCATGCTGGTTGATGGCGCGATTGTGGTGGTCGAATATGCCAACCGCAAAATCTCGGAAGGTGTCCCTGCGGAAGAAGCCTATCCAC
>CAWUJX010000067.1:0-15016 GCA_963922635.1 uncultured Hyphomicrobiales bacterium
CGTCGATGAAGGCAGAATTTTCTGGGCCATTAAATGCCCATAGTTCTTTGCCATCATCAGCAAAGCATACTAGACCGCCCGCGCCCGGACCAGGCGGCCCTGGGTGATTCCAGCCAAAATTTCCAAATACACCCTCATCGAAGTACGACACCCAAATTCGGTCGCCTTCATCGATACTTAGGTCGGCAATTCCGTCGCCGAGCAAGATCCGGCTTGTTTGACCAGTTGCCGGATCAAAGATGACACCATTCCTATCGAAATCATCAGCGCCGCGCCAGCGACAACGCGTACTAGCGAGTAATATCCGTCCGTCACAAAACAAATCACATTTGGGAAAGGTGATATCTAGCGGAGGAAGGTCAATCTCCGTTGCTTCGCCAGCATGTAAAACGATTAGCTTGAATCTGGCCTTGGCGTTCGTGCTGGTGTTGGGAAATGTCGCACCGCCAGCATTCTTAAATGTTCCCAAGACACGATCCTTTAGCCGCTTTTGAGTAAACAGAAAAAGGCCCCTCCCATCGGTAGAAATCGAAGTGGAAACGTGTTCGTATCCTGCCGGTGCTGTGGGTTGCCACGCAACGAATTCAAAGTCGATAGTATTATCGCCTGGCAATTCTACGAACCTTTAGCAATACAAACCGTAAATGATCTGACCGCTACCATCGGCCAACACTAATCCATTGTCGAGAGTTACAAAGCCGCCATTGGCGCAGCCGCAGCGAAAGCTCGTTTAGCCCGCAATGCAAACCCTACCCATCAATCGCGTTTAATTCTTCCAGTCGCGGCATGGAAACTGTGGAGTATCCAGAATCCACGAAGTGGATTTCGCCCGTAACGCCGGACGATAAGTCAGATAAAAGATAGAGACCGGAGCCGCCCACTTCAGAAATATCCACGGTTCGGCGCAGGGGTGAATTGCGCTTTTGATAATTGAACATGGCCCGCGCGTCGGAAACACCCGCTCCTGCCAAAGTGCGAACAGGACCCGCGGAAATAGCGTTTACCCGGATGCCCGCCGGACCATAATCGGACGCGAGATACCGCACGCTTGCTTCCAGCGCCGCCTTCGCCACGCCCATCACGTTGTAGTTCGGCATGACGCGGCTTGCCCCACCATAGGTGAGCGTCAGGATTGACCCGCCATCGGGCATGATTTCAGCTGCGCGTTTTGTGATCTCGGTAAACGAGAAACATGAAATGATCATGGTGCGGGAAAAGTTCTCCCGCGTGGTGTTGGCGTATAAGCCCTTCAATTCATCCTTGTCCGAAAACGCAATGGCGTGCACCAGAAAGTCGATGCTTCCCCATTCCTGCTTCAGCGTTTCGAAAACTTGATCAACGGAAGCGATGTCTTCCACATCACAATCAATCAGGAGATTGGCGCCGACTTTCTCTGCCAACGGTTTCACCCGTTTGCCAAACGATGCGCCTTGATAGGTGAAAGCAAGTTCCGCCCCCTGATCGGCAAGTGCCTTGGCTATACCCCACGCAATGGAGTGGTTGTTGGCAACGCCCATGACAAGTCCGCGCTTGCCCTTCATTAAGTCTGACATGTCGGTTTCCTAACCGTTATACCGTTGCAAGGCGAGGGTAGCGTTGGTGCCGCCAAAGCCAAACGAATTGGTGATGACTGTGTTAAGTTCAACATTGTCGATACGGCTAAGGGCGATGTTCATATCGGCAAATTTCGGATCAAGCTCTTCAATATGCGCGCTTTCGCAGATGAAGTTATTGTTCATCATGAGCATGCAGTAGATGGCTTCTTGAACACCGGTTGCTCCAAGGGAGTGACCGGTCAAAGATTTTGTCGCAGAGATCGGTGGGCAGTTTTGCCCAAACACTTCGCGAACAGCTTCGATCTCTTTTTCGTCACCCACTGGTGTCGATGTGCCATGGGGGTTGATGTAGTCGATTGGGTCGTTCACCGTGGCAAGCGCCATTTGCATGCAACGCACGGCACCTTCACCGGAAGGCGCGACCATATCATATCCATCTGATGTGGCACCGTAGCCGACGATCTCGCCTAAAATCTTCGCCCCGCGCGCTTTGGCGTGTTCCAGTTCTTCCAGAACGAGAACCCCTGCGCCGCCGGCAATGACGAAACCGTCCCGGTTCACATCGTAAGTGCGGGAGGCGGTGCTTGGCGTGTCATTAAACTTCGAGGACATGGCACCCATGGCATCAAAGAGGTTGGACATTGACCAGTCGAGATCCTCTGAGCCGCCTGCGAAAATGATGTCCTGCTTGCCCATCTGGATCGTTTCATAGGCATTGCCGATACAATGGTTGGACGTGGCGCAGGCCGATGTGATCGAGTAGTTCACGCCTTTAATCTGAAACTGTGTGCCAAGCACGGCCGATGCGGTCGAGCTCATGGCTTTTGGCACGGCTGTGGGTCCAATGCGTTTTGGCCCCTTGTCGCGCGTCGTGTCCGCTGCCTCAAAAATTACTTTCGTTGAAGGCCCGCCGGAACCCATGATGATGCCGGTTCGCGGGTTAATCACATCGCTCTCTTCAAGGCCCGCATCCTGGATCGCCTGTTCCATCGCGATGTAGTTCCACGCGGTTCCCTTCGCCATGAAACGCGCTGTCCGCCGATCCAACACCTCAAACGGGTCGAGGTCTGGAGCACCTTCGACCTGACACCGGAAACCATATTTCACATGGTCTTCGGCGGTGGCGATGCCAGACTTGGCTTCCTTCAACGATGACAGCACTTCATCGGTATTATTCCCGATAGACGAGACAATGCCCATGCCTGTGACAACAACACGTTTCATCAGCTCTTCCCTTTGCTTGCAGGTGTTTTGTGGCCTCTTCTGTTAGGAGGCTTTTTCCTTCGACAATCCAACCCGAAGGTCCTTCGCCGAATAAATCTGTTCACCATCGGCTTTTAGCCAACCGTCTGCAATGCCGAGCACAAGCCGCCCGCGCATCACGCGTTTGAAATCAACGCCGTATTCCACATGCTTTGTTTTTGGCGTGACCATGCCTTTGAATTTCACTTCGCCGGTTGAAAGCGCCATGCCGTAGCCCGGTTCTCCCAGCCAACCGAGATAAAAACCGGTCAACTGCCAAAGGGCATCAAGGCCAAGACAGCCCGGCATGATTTCATTGCCAATGAAGTGGCAGGGGAAAAACCATGCATCCGGTTTCACGTCCAGTTCAGCACGGATGAAGCCTTTATCGTATTCGCCACCGGTTTCAGACACTTCCGTGATACGGTCAAACATCAGCATGGGTGGCGCCGGCAATTGGGCGTTACCTTCGCCGAACAATTCGCCCCGTCCACAAGCTAGAATTTCGTCGTAGGTGAAACTGGATTTACGCTCGCTCATAAAATAATGGAACCTTCATAATAAAATCGCATCCGCTACTTAGCACAAGCAAGACGAGCGTGCCAAAGGAAGAATTTCTGTTTTACCAATCGTCTTTCAACACCTGTTCCAGTCGCAAGCGTTAGCCCAATCTACTATTGCGATGGAGGCCAGATCATCATATATTTGCTGTTGAAAAAGGCCCTGAGCCAGAAGAGTGACCTAAGTTTTGAAGAATATCGAGAAAATGCTCCGTGACGCACAGCTGCGCCCAACCCGGCAGCGGGTCGCATTGGCTGAGCTTATGTTTGCAAAAGGAGATCGTCACATCTCCGCTGAGCATCTTTTCGAAGAGGCAAAAGAAGCGGATGTGGCCGTTTCACTGGCCACCATTTACAACACGCTCCACCAGTTTACGGAGAGCGGTTTGTTGCGGGCAATCTCTATTGATTCAAGCAAGACCTATTTCGACACGAATACCGGCAACCACCATCATTTCTTCTTGGAAGACTCCGAGCAGGTCATCGACATGCCAGATGGTTACGTAACCGTCGGTAATTTGCCGGAGCCCCCTGAGGGCATGGAAGTGAGCCGTGTGGATGTGATCGTTCGGGTGCGTGGAAACTGTTAGGTTCAGCTGGTAATTCGACGTTCAGTCTTCAATCTTCTCGTCCGGGTAAACGCCCCAAATCTTGTTTTTGGAAACATACCCTTCCACGTCCTCGACGCTTATTTTGCACCAGTCACTGTCACAGGAACTGACGCGCGCGATCACGCCAGGTTCGAGCTTGGCTGAAATCGATGCATTGTTTGACGGTGTTTTTTTCAAGTCCGCCATCCCGCGGGCATTATCATTTTCCCAAGGGTTCACAATGGCGGTTCTTACGCCCGAAAGCAGAGAATGAAGGATCCAGCCTTCATTGCCTTCCGGGTCGCGGACCTTCCGCCAATTGTCAAATTCCTGAATGATCTCCATCGGCAGGCCAGGCTTCAGATACATCCATACAACTTGATATTGCTTGCCCGGCCCCACGCGCATGTTTACGCGTTTCGATTTAATGCTCACGAAGCGCGGCAAGGGCAGGCCTGACTTGCCAGTGGCCGAGGCTTGGGCATGCGCTGGCGTCTCGACGCTGTGACTGACCAAAACAAGTCCGGAAACGGAAAGCGCCAATACCAGCTTTTTCCAACAGGATTTCGTGGTAAGGCGGAAAACAGATTTATTTGAATAAGACTTTGCCACCGATCTTCGCCCTCATAAGCCTTGGTCAAACGGCCTAATTGTATGCTTGAGTTGCAGCACAGGTTTGCTAAACCTGTCCCACTGGCATGATAATCGCAATTGCTGGTTAACAGGGACTGAACGCCCGAGGGATATTGGACAGGAAATTCGTTTCATGAATGGTAAAAAGCCGGTTGTAGTTGTTACGCGTAAACTGCCAGATTTGATTGAAACGCGAATGCGTGAATTGTTCAAAACCAAGTTGAATTTGGCCGATGTGGCGTTAACGAAAGAGCAGTTGAAAGAAGCTGTGAAAGACGCTGATGTTCTCGTGCCCACCGTGACGGATACAATCGATGCGGATGTGATTGCAGCGGCTGGCGACAATCTCAAGCTGATCGCGAATTTTGGAAATGGCGTCGACAATATTGATGTGGCGGCTGCTGCCAAAAAAGGCATCACGATCACCAACACCCCGAATGTTCTCAGTGAAGACACAGCCGATATGACAATCGGCCTTATGATCGCCGTTTCACGACGCTTCGTGGAAGGCGCGCAAGCGATCAACAAGGGGAAGTGGGAAGGGTGGTCACCCACCTGGATGTTGGGAAATCGGATTTGGGGAAAGCGCCTCGGTATCATTGGCATGGGGCGCATCGGGACAGCGGTCGCTAGACGGGCAAAAGCCTTTGGCCTTTCAATCCATTATCACAACCGCAACCCGGTCGCGGGTTATGTGGAAGATGAACTTGAGGCAACTTATTGGGATGATCTTGATCAGATGTTGCCGCGCGTGGATTTTCTGTCGGTCAATTGTCCGGCGACACCTGCCACAGAAAACCTCCTTTCCGAGGAACGGTTAAAACTGATGCAGAAAGATGCAATCATCATCAACACTGCCCGCGGACAAATCATTGATGAAATCGCGCTTACCAAAGCCATAGAGTTGGGGGCGCTGGGGGGTGCCGGATTGGACGTGTTTGCCCATGGTAATGACGTGGATGCCGATCTCATGTCGCTTGTTAAAAAAGGCAAAGTCGTGCTGCTGCCGCATATGGGCTCCGCCACACGGGAAGGTCGCCTTGAAATGGGCGAACGGGTTTTGATTAACATCCGGACATGGGTTGATCAGCACAGACCACCGGACCGCGTGCTGCCAAACCGGGAATAGAGCCGTGAAAGCCATTACATTCGGTTCGGCGATGGTAGACATTATCGCGGTCCTTAAATCAGAATCGATAGAGCAGATTTCCCTGTCCAACGCCCATCAGCAGTTTCTGTTAGTGGAGCCGGGGCGCAAAGTTGAGGCCAGCGCGATCACCACCCATATTGGCGGCGGAGGGGTAAACACGGCGGTAAGCCTTTCAAAACTTGGATGCGCGGTTACACCGATTGTAAAAACCGGAGATGATCCGTCACGCGATCACGTGGCAGACCATTTCGATACATTTGACCTTGATAAGCAGAGCATGTTGTTGGACCCGGATGAAAGCACCGGCTCCGCGGTGATGATTGCCAGCCATGACAAAAACGCTGCCATCTTCACACAACGTGGTGCCAATACCACTCTGGACCAGTCAGATTTGGCAAAGGTCGAACCGTTGGTTGCAGACCTTGTTCACATTGCACCGCTCAGTGGCGCTTCGGCCGCAATGCTTCCGACAATCGCGAAGGCCGCAAAAAGTGCTCAGGCATTTACCTCCTGCAATCCCGGTATTCGCCAGATCACCACGAAAACAAATACGGTGCTGGCCGCATCGAAAAATCTTGATCTGATTTCCATAAACGGAGCTGAGGCTGCTGCCCTTGTGCCATGTTTGTCAGCGCTAAACAAAGACCTAGACTGGAGAACGCCAGAAGGCGAAGAGCCTGTGTTGCGGTCCCAGGAATCGATCGTGGCACTGGAGCAGTTCTGCAGGGTATTTCAGCAAGAGGGTCCGGCAAATGTCCTCGTTACCTATGGCGGTGAAGGCGCATATCTGTTTGATGGCGATGAACTGTATCACCAACCCATTATTCCGGCGACTGTTGCGGGCACTGCAGGTGCGGGCGATGCATTTGTCTCCACATTGGCTTGGGGCTTGAACTCCGGCTTTGCCGCTCAGGATGCTTTGCTTTTGTCAGCCCATAATGCGTCATCGGTCGTATCCTTCGTGAATACTACGGACGGACTTCTTGAAGGTTCTGAACTGAAGAAACGGGCAGGCTTGCAGTAAGGAAGGCAAGGGGCCGCAATTTAGAAAAACGCTGCTGCGTGAGGTGCGATGGAACTGGCCGCCAAATCTGACGAGAGTGGAACGACGCTTCTTAGCCGTTTGAGCCGATGGTTTGACTGGGCTGTCCGCTATGGTGTTGGCGGGTATGATCGTGAAACAAGACGCCGCCTTTCGATCTGCAACATAGCCGGTTATCTTTCGGCACTTTCCTCACTGTCCTTCATTATCAATTTTTCGATGTATGATTTCATGGGGATGAAGTGGCTGATTTTCGGGAACGCCGCTTCCGCTTTGATCACAATAACAGCGCCTTACTGGCACCGATACAATTCACTTCTCAGTCCGATCATTCTCTCAACAACCGTTGCCATAACCCTGTTCTTTTTCATCTCCGAGCTTGGGATTAAGTCTGGCATACAACTCAATTATATCGGCTCCGTGGGGATCGCATTCGCGATTTTTGGTCTGGGGCATCTGCGATATGTAATTGCCGTTGTTGTTGTTTGCATCATTGGACATATTGCCAGTCATTTCATGTTTGAAACCGGCAGGGTGGAACATCTTGTCGATGTGTCCTTCCTTCATCAAATCTACATTCTCTCGGCCGCTTCGATCATGATCGTGCTGGCATTGATTGTCTGGTATGCGTTCTCCATCGCCGCCGACGCGGAGGCGCGCTCAGAGCAATTGTTGCGAAATATCCTTCCTGAAAATATTGCCGAGCAATTGCGCGAACACCCCGATCAAATCATTGCTGACAAGTTTGATGAGGCAACGGTAATGTTCGCGGATATCGTTGGCTTCACTAAACTCGCCAAAACCATGAGCGCGGAAGATCTCGTAATCGTCTTGAACAAAGTGTTTTCGGCATTTGATGATATTGGTGCGCGCCTTGGCACCGAGAAGATCAAAACCATCGGAGACGCTTACATGGCGGTGAGCGGTGTGCCGCAGCCCAACGACACACACGCCCGAGACATCATGGAATTAGCCCTGGGCCTGCAATCGGCACTGAAGCGAATCGCTGAAGAGGAGAACATTGATCTGAACATGCGGTTTGGGGTAGCAACCGGGCCGATCACGGCAGGTGTCATCGGGAAGACGAAATTTGCCTATGATGTGTGGTCGACAACGGTGAACCTCGCGGCCCGGCTTGAGGCTTATGGTGAAGTTGGTCGAATTCGCGTGTCACAGGCCACCTATCAGGCACTGAAACATGAATACATTTTCGAAAAAGCAGAGACCGAGACCCTTAAAGGGGTTGGACGGGTGACCAGTTGGTACCTCGCAAGCCAGAGATGAACTCGATTATCGATGGGTTCCACTAGTTCGAGATTGCCATCAAGTCCCAGGCCTGTTTCACAAATTCCGAGCGGAACGAGTGCCCACCCTCGAACAAACAGAAATCCAGAACTTTCCCGTTCTCATTCTTGCTTTCTTCGCAGGTGAGATCGCCGTCGTCGAAACGACGGGTATTCTGAAAGCCTCCGTAGTTTGCATACATCGCAAGAACCTGCGGGACCTGACCCTGATGTGTGTCTGCTATTGGTCTGCCGAGCAGAGGTACAATACGATCAGCATCACCGTGAATATGAACCACATTGGCCGGAGGTGTGGTGCATGTGGTGGGTTCCGGCTCCCAAAAGGTTCCCGCAATCGGGGCAAAGCCTGCAAACATTTCGCTCCGGTGACAGATCAGATTCCAAACCATCATGCCACCGGCGGAGAAGCCAGTTGCCATCAGTTTCGTTGGATCGATTGAGAAGCGTGACGTTACATCAGCAATGACTGCATCATAATATTCAAGCTCAATGCTGCCGTCTGTGTCCGTGTTCCGTGGGACGCCGGGAATTCGCCAATCTTCACGATATGATTTCGTGGCGACCAAAGCCACGCCCATGTCCGAGGCGAGTTTTGCCATGGACTTGTTATTCATCATCCCTTTGGCCGAACCGCGATAACCGTGTGCCCAGACGATGGCACCAATATCCTTTGTGCCATCATACCCTTCCGGCAACCGGATACGGTAATGACGATCACCCACCATGCAATCGGAATCCGGCCCGCAGGCATTTGCTGGCTGAGGCTCTTGGAGGAGTGATACTGCCAAAACCGCGAGAGCGAGAATGCGAAACATGAAGGTTTTCCTTTTCTGTTGGATAGAGCCTATCTCTCGGGCATTGGTGCGCAACTCACAAATCTGTCAGACACCTGTCGAGCCGAAACCACCGGTTCCGCGTTTCGTTTCATTGGCGAGTGTTGTTTCTACAATCTTCACTTGCTGTACCGGCGCTATGACCATTTGCGCGATACGCATCCCCCGCTCAATACTGAAAGCCTCGGTTCCAAGATTGATCAGCAGAACCATAACTTCACCGCGATAGTCCGCGTCGATGGTTCCGGGCGTATTCAAGCACGTGATGCCGTTTTTGTATGCAAGGCCTGACCGGGGTCGCACCTGACCTTCGAAACCCGATGGAATTTCCATGACCAGCCCGGTGGGTACAAGTATCCGTTCACCGGGCTTGAGCTGGAGTGGCGCATCACTTGCGACTGCTGCACGCAAGTCCATACCCGCTGCATCTTCGGTTTCGTAAGAAGGCAGTTCGAGGCCCTCTCCATGGGGGAGGCGTATGATGTTCAGATATGTCAAACTTCAAGTGTCTCCACATGAAAGTGAGCAACGATCTTTTCGACCAGTTTCATTGCCACATCGTTCTTGTTCATTTTCTTCCATGGTTCCACGCCGCTTTTGGTGATGAGCTTGATTGTATTTTCATCACCTCCCATCACACCGCCTTCATGTGAAACATCATTGGCAACGATCCAGTCGGCTTTCTTGCGTTCCAGTTTGCTTTTTGCGTTCTTTTCGAGATTTTGGGTTTCAGCGGCGAAGCCAACCAAAAGATCCGGGCGGTCAGTATGATGCCCAAGGCTCTTGAGGATATCAGGATTTTCGGTCAGTCGGAGCTCGGATGGCCCTTTACCGTTTTCCTTCTTCATCTTCTCATCCGCCTCGTTCACACTACGCCAATCGGCAACGGCGGCGACCATCACGGCAATGCTGGCGGGTAAGCAGGCTTCGACGGCTGCTTGCATTTCACGCGCCGTCTGCACATGCACAGTCTCTACGCCCGCAGGATCGGGGAGTGTCACGGGTCCGGAAACCAAGATCACCTCCGCACCTGCTTTTGCCAAGGCTGCGGCAATCGCGTGGCCCTGTTTGCCGGATGATCGATTGGCGATATATCGCACGGGATCGATGGGCTCGTGCGTTGGTCCGGAAGTCACGATGGCACGCTTGCCTGTGAGCGGTTTCATGGTGGGCTCTGGCAGCAAAAGCTCCGCAATCGCGCCCACAATTTCCATGGGTTCGGCCATGCGGCCAAATCCACTCTCGCCACTTTCTGCCATTTCGCCTGCATTGGGTCCGATGAAGTGAATTCCATCATTGGCCAAAGTCTTACGGTTTCTCTGAGTAGCGGGATGTGACCACATACGGGGGTTCATGGCAGGCGCGATCAAAACCGGTTTATCCGTCGCCATTAAAACGGTCGATGCAAGATCGTTGGCGAGGCCGTTTGCCATTTTTGCCATGAGGTCAGCGGTTGCGGGGGCCACAACAATCAAGTCAGCTTCACGGGACAATCGGATGTGACCAATGTCGTGTTCATCATCCCGGTCAAACAGATCGGAAAATACCTTGTCATCCGCAAGCGCTCCCACAGAAAGCGGCGTTATGAATTCACCTGCTGCCCGCGTCATAACAGGCCTCACCTGTGCGCCCCGTTCGCGCAGACGGCGGATCAGATCGAGACATTTATAGGCGGCAATTCCGCCGCCGATAATCAGTAGAATCCGTTTGCCGGAAAGGTTTATTGAAAGGTCACCATCTATCGAAATACTGGATGATGAAGAGCGCGACAAAGCAGTGTCATGATCAGTGAAGGATGGCGTGTTCGACTGAAGCGTTCCCAAAAGAAGCCGGGCTTCTTCTTCCATCGAATTGCCATTGCGCGCCGCACGCTCCCTAAGCGCTTGCTTGGTTGTCTCGTCGAGATTTCGAATAGTAAGGCTTGCCATTATCGATCAATAGCATTTGCAATCAATGATTGCAAATCATGTATGCAATGCTAGCTATGCCTATCCGTAATAGGACTGAAATGCTTTTCGACACGCCTCATACGCTTCATCGGTCACGTCCTTGTGCATCACCATCCGAATTGTCGGGAACTGGCCTCCGATTTTCACGCCATAACCTGCCAAATGCGCGTGAAGTGCTGTGTGATCCGTGTCCGACGGCGTGAAGAACACCATATTCGTGTCTTGGTAAACGTCTCCGCAATTGAAGCCGCTCATAAGGGACGCGAATTCCTCGGCGCGTTGGTGGTCTTCGGCCAACCGTTCCACATTATGCTCTAAAGCAAATAATCCGGCGGCTGCTGCAAATCCCGCCTGCCGCATTCCTCCGCCCAGAATTTTCCGGTGACGGCGGGCTCTGGCGATCAGCGGCTTTGGTCCCACCAACACACTTCCCATGGGTGTGCCAAGTCCTTTTGACAGACACACGGACACAGTATCCGCAATCGCCGCCAATTCATGCGGGGCGCAGCCAAGAGCCGTCACGGCATTGAAAAACCGTGCGCCGTCCAGGTGGACGCTTAAGCCCGCGTCACGACCGGCTTTCGCAGTGGCTGAAATGGTTGGAAGTTCGATTGCGCGCCCGTGGACCGTGTTCTCCAGAGACAACAGTTTCGAGACCGGGCAATGGGGATCATCATCCTTGATCGCGGACATAACACTTTGGGGCGACACGGAATGGTCAGGCTCTATTTGCACGGGAAATAAAGCGACCCCGGCCAGAACAGATGCGCCGGCAGCTTCGTCAATGAACACGTGATATTGGTCGCCGACGATCACTTCTTCACCCCGCCCGCAATGGGCCATGACGGCGCACAGATTGCTTTGCGTTCCCGACGGCACAAACATGGCGGCCTCTTTACCGAGCATTTCCGCCATGGTGGCTTCGAGTCTATTCACGCTCGGATCATCACCATAAACATCATCGCCCACAGGGGCAGCGGCCATCGCCTGGCGCATTTTCTCGCACGGGCGTGTCACCGTATCTGAACGTAAATCGCAGATGATTTCGCTTGGATCGAGATCCGTATCCACTTGGGTATAAAGGTTCATGAGTTCACCTGTTCGTAAGCGAGTGCTGCAACGATATGCACGCGTTTTGTGTCCCCGCCGTTTAGAGCAGTATGATAGCCGCGTGTGTCAGTAAAATAAACCGAACCGTCGGCAGGCAAATGGGTCACGTGATGGTTCACAATGAAAAGTGACCCGGGGTTCGTAATTACAGGAATATGCAATCTTGGTTCCGGATCACGGTGCCAGGAATTACAATTGTAGAGGCCTTTTGAGAGCACGCGCGTCCGGCCAATGGGAAACCGACGCTTGAGTTCAGCAATGACCTCTTCGAAATAGGTGCCGGAAAACTTGGGGTTAAACTCTGAAAACCGGGCTTCCGGCACAAGATCTTCGCGGGCTTCTTCCACGTAGCGATCATCGCCTCTGATCCAGTATCTGCCGGAGAGGTCATTCTCGGTCCATTCGGTCTGCCCTGGTCTTTGTGTAAGCGGAAGTGCTGCAAAACCCTGATCCTGCATGTCCCCTTTGTAGCTTTCACGGGACAAACACTCGGCGAGTGCTTCACGCAGCTTTTTTATGTCAAACGTGAGATTGAGTTTCTGAATGCCGGGTCCCGGCTTAAATTCCGTAACGCTGTTCGTATCCGGCTTTACCGTCAGCGCTGCGTTCAACGTTCGCACATCGGCATCAATAATTTCCGGTATATATGCCATGCTCGTCTCCCTGCAGAATGGCTCAAAGGTTAGGCGAAACCTGATTGGCTTCAAAATAAAAAGGAGCGCCTTGTAATAGCCTTATAGCTGACCCATGTATCGTGTATCGAACTATTTTGCCGACGACGACCCATTATCCGTATTGCCAATCCGGCGACACCTAACGGCTTCTTCTTCTCAAAATTGACGATCTATCCGGCACAACCAATTCCGGTTTTGCCAACCCGAACACGAGAGGAAATATCCGTGACACCAGGAACAGTAAAATTCTACAACGATCAAAAAGGCTACGGCTTCATTCAACCTGAAACCGGCGGCTCTGACGTTTTTGTCCATGCAACCGCTCTTGAAAAATGCGGCATGAACGGTCTTGCGGAAGGACAGAAAGTGTCTTTCACCACCGCAGTGGACAGCCGAAGCGGTAAAACCGCTGTGGACCAAATCCAGGCTTCTTAGTCTGATTTGTTAAGTCTAGAAATTTAGGGTCGCGTCAGCGGCCCTTTTTTTGTGCCTGCCAAAACACTAAAACAATAAGCCTAGGTTTGAGTTGGATCATCATAATTCAATGAAGAGTGCAGAACATCGTACAATTCTGGGATTTACGCTTGCAGAGATGCAACGGCTTTTTGCCTCGTCGCGGTTTTGGTTTGCATTTGTTGCGATTGTCCTGATGCTATCCATTGGCGGTCCATTCAACACGATCAATGTGATGAACTTTCCGGAGCGTCTGGCTTTCTGGCTCCTCACATCCGCTTTCACATTCGGCGCTGGCTTTTTTATTTCGATGTTCTTTGGCGAATGGTTTCAGCGAGCGGGGCTTCCCGAAATCATTGCGCGGCTGGTGGCGGGAAGTTTGGCCGGGCTTCCCGTTGCTCTTATCGTATGGCTTATTGGCTTGCTTTTGTTCGAGTTCAATGCCGGGAAAAACCTGCCTGCTTTTTTAGTGCTGTTTGCTCAGTGCGCGGCTATCTCCGCCGCAGTCTCCGCATTGTTCATTCTTGTCCCGAGGCAAGAGCCATCGGTTGAAGCACAATCAAACGATCAAGTATCTTCGAAAAGTGAAAGCCCGTTTTTTGATCGGCTTCCGATCGAACTGGGAAAGGACTTAATTTCACTTCAAGCCCAAGACCATTACTTGAAAATTACCACCAAAAAAGGGTCGGAAATGGTGCTGCTTCGCATGAACGATGCCTGCAAGGAACTTGCGGATTTCGATGGTATGCAGGTTCATCGGTCATGGTGGGTTGCAAACGATAATGTTGTTCGCTTGGAGAAAAACAAAGCCAAAATCTCGCTTGTTCTTTCCGACGGTCAAACCGTTCCCGTGAGCCGCGGTTTCGCGGCCGCAGTCAAACAGCGCTTTTCACAACTCCAACCCGTTTCTTAGAACCGTGCCGCAAGGCCCTTGTCAGGAAAGCAAGTGGGCTGCAGTCCGTTTTTCTGCTGCCAATCGCCAATCGAGCGTCTCGTCTTAAAGCCAACAAGTCCGTCGGCACCACCCACGTCATAGCCAAGGCTGACCAACCCATTCTGGATCGCCATGACATTTCCGCGGTTCAGACCTGATACCTTACCCCAACCCGCCACAAATGGGCGATTGGAATATTGGATCCGGTCTGCAACGTTGCCCACAAAAAGCGCATATAAGTCCGAATTATTGTATTTCTTGAGCACATAAAAATTGGGCGTGGCGATGAAGGCCGGGCCCGCGCGCCCCGCGGGCATAAGAAGCGCTCCTTCTTTTCGCATTTCAGTTGCTGGAAATGCCTTGCCGGAAATTCGTGTGACGCCTGCATTTGCCCACTGGGAAATGGGGCCCATTTGATCAGGCCCTTCCAGTGCACATGATACATTTGCGGGGATTCGGGCCTCATAACCCCAATCGCGTCCACGTTGCCAATTGAATCTCGAAAGATAATTGGCAATGGAGGCGAGTGTGTCGGGAACCGAGGTCCAGATGTTACGTTTCCCGTCACCGTCATAATCCACCGCATAGTCGAGGTATGAGGAGGGCAAAAACTGAGGCTGGCCCATGGCACCTGCCCAAGAAGATTTCATCTGGCCGCGTGTGGCATAGCCGCGTTCAATGATCTGCAGTCCCGCAAGCACTTCCTTCCGGAACAGTTCCGTTCGCGTGGACATGAACGCTTTCGTTCCGAGAACCTGAAACGCATCATTGGGAATTGCCACGCGACCAAATGCGGACTCGCGGCCCCAGATCGCTAACAGGATGCGGCCTGGTACACCATATTGCTGTTCCAGCTTTGCAATGAGCGTCTTGTGCTTGGAAAACAACTTTCGACCGGTGTTTACAAGAGGCGCTATATTGTTTTCGTTGAAGTATCGCCCCGGTGATCGGAACTCAGCCTGGGCCTGCCGACGATTGGCTTTGGG
>CAWUJX010000068.1:0-14806 GCA_963922635.1 uncultured Hyphomicrobiales bacterium
TGACACGGTCAACGTGGCATCGAGACTTGAAGCGGAAACCCGTAACCTCAATTGCGATTGTGTGGTGAGTGATGACCTGATGCAGCACCTCAATGGTGACGCTGAAAAACTTGCCAGCGAACTGCCTCACCTTGCGCGGAAAGGCGAAGTCATGCTCCGTGGGCGCAGCAAGCCGGTAGATATCTGGGTGACTTGATTAACCGGAAACACGCGCCACGTTTCAGGGCTGACGGAACTGACATTCGGATGCCCATACCTTGAACCATTCTCAATTCACCGCAACGCGAGACGAAGGCCTCGCGCGTCTCGACGCATTCTTACCGAAAGCAGGCCGCGATTATGCTGCCCGCCGGAACTCGGATTTTGGTCCGGGCAACCACACGGCGGTCTCGGTTCTTTCTCCCTGGGTACGACATCGTTTGATAAGCGAAGAAGAAATCGTCCGCGAAACGCTGAAGCGCCACTCATTCAAGGCAAGCGAAAAGTTCGTGCAGGAGGTTTTCTGGCGTAGTTATTTCAAGGGCTGGTTAGAACAACGTCCCGAGGTTTGGGACCGATATTGTGATACTCTAAATGGCGCACTCGAAAGTCTTGACGGCAATGCCCCTTACAAGCGCGATTATTCTGCTGCCATATCCGGGAATACGGGCATTGAGTGTTTCGACTTCTGGGCGAAGGAATTGGTGGAGACTGGATACCTCCATAATCATGCGCGCATGTGGTTTGCTTCCATCTGGATTTTCACATTGAACCTGCCGTGGGTCTTGGGCGCTGATTTTTTCTATCGCCACTTGCTTGACGGTGACCCTGCCTCAAACACATGTTCATGGCGTTGGGTTGCGGGCTTGCACACCAAAGGCAAGCATTATGTTGCGCGCGCCTCAAACATTCAAAAGTTCACCAATGGCCGTTTCAACCCTGTTCGTGAATTGAACGAAAACCCGTTGCCTTTGTCGGAAGACTTTGATGCGCCTCAAGTGCCGCCGCCGGTGGCGAGCAGTTGGGAATCAAATTCCGGTAATCCATATATTTTGTTAGTAACCGATGAAGACTGCATGTCGCCCTTGGGTCTCGCGGCTCAACCACCAGCGGCTGTTGTCGGTGCAAATTTCACTGAGGCACGTTCCAGCCTCGAATGCTCTGAAGCTGTGCTTAAATTTTCGACGGATGCAGTGTTCGATAGCCTGTCGCGGATTGAGACGCAATTCGGTTGTGAAACGCGCCAGTCAGCAACCAATACACTCCTCGAGACCTTATCGGAACTGGCCGAAAGCCATCAGACCGATAGGATCATAATGCCATATTTGCCCGTGGGTTCCACACGCGACGCGTTTAAACCGATACGCATGGAACTTGAAGCAAACGGGCTGAATGTCCATTCCGCGTTGAGGCCTTACGACGAGGCTTGTTGGCCTCATACCTCACGAGGGTTCTTCAAGCTAAAGGAAAAAATTCCAACAATCGTCAGCAAGCTGGGTCTTAATTAAAGCCTGTCTTTGAGTGAGGCGGCAAGCGCCATGGCACTTTCAAAGGCTGCTTCCACTTTGCCACTAACGCACCAGTCGCCGATTGCCGCGAGTTGTTCGCCATCATCAATGAAACAGGCTTGATCGGCAGGTCGGCTCGTATTTGCATATAGCCAGCGATGGATAACCTGATGGCTCGCACGATCTAACCCCTGACCCGTCATTGCAGAGGCACGTTCAACAATCTCTTGCATGACGTCCGATTTCTCGCGTTCGGTGTTTTTTTCCGCCCAATCATTGCGGCTTTGAACAAGAACAGCCTGAGCGCCGGGTCGCTGTGGCTTGGAGGAATTGATCGCAATCCAACCGATCACCTCATCTTCCACAAATGCACCGTCAAAGCCAAATTCAAATGCATCCGAAAAACCGAGCATTACCGAGAAACAAGCATCCATTTTTACATTTGTAATGGCATCATGATGGACAAAACTATCCGGCAAAAGCTGAGAAGCCTGATGCGATGGCACTGCGGAAATCACCCAATCATACGGTCCGTGACGCTCCTCATTCTGGTCCTGCAGAACCCAACCGCCATCATCCTTGGTGATTTCTGTGATCTGGCAACTGGTAACAGTTTCTATATCCTCAGCTAAAGCCTTGGCGAGTGAACTCATGCCCGGGTTCGCCACATATGAAGGATAGTTTCGTTCCCGCACAGACATGCCAGCCGCCGAAAGGGTAACGAGTTCAGGCTTCCAATCCTCGACGATTCCTGCCGCAACAAAGGGCGCGAGGAAGTACTGAAACGATTTGGATTTGGCAGTGAAATACTGTGCGCCATGATCAAAGGTGAACGGCTCTGCTCTTCGAGTGGCCATACGTCCGCCGAGGCCTCGCGATTTTTCAAAGACCGTCACATTGGCGTGTTTTGTAGCTTCACGACCCAGTACCAGTCCCGCTAACCCTGCGCCTATGATTGCTATTGATTTCATCGGTGGCTGGAATTTTCTGTTTGCACTTTTAAGTATCTATATCGAGCAAGATAATGCGGGCCAGACAATGAGCAATAACAGCGACACTGTTAATTCCGAAATCAGCCATATCATCGAGATGGCATGGTGCGACAAGACTTCGTTTGACCAGATCAAGAAGCAGACCGGCATGCCCGAAAAAGAAGTTATCAAACTCATGCGGAAGAACCTGAAGCCTGGCAGTTTTCGGGTATGGCGTGAGCGGGTCTCAGGCAGGAAAGCAAAACATCAAGCGAAACTGTGACTGGCAATTTCGCCTAAATTCACAGGCATAGAAATCAACTAGCGGCATTTTTATTAAAACTTTATAAGGATTTTAGTAAGAATGTGTTCAGAGTTTCCCATCGCCAAAATCAGGAATATTCCTTTGCGGCCTTTGCTTGTTTCACTGTTTGCTTTGGTTTTTGCAGCGTGTACTGCGCAACCCTATTCAGTGCTCGACATGAGCCTTGCGGTCCAAAACCCGCAATTTGGCGATAACGATCCCATCGAGCTAGAAAAATGGGGCGGCAAATATCCATGGCGCTATCCTGTCCACGGAATTGATGTGGCACGATATCAAGGCGACATAGACTGGAAAGCTGCAAAACGCGGCGGTGTTGCTTTCGCTTTCATCAAAGCTACCGAAGGCGGCGATCATGTGGACACGAAATTCATGCAGAACTGGGCGGGTGCCGGTCAGGCCGGGGTTCCGCGCGGGGCTTATCATTTCTACTTTTTCTGTAGGACAGCAGCTGAACAGGCAGGTTGGTTCATTCGCAATGTGCCGAAGGACCCCAACTCCTTGCCACCTGTGCTTGATATGGAGTGGAACCATCTTTCGAGTTGTAAATATCGCCCGGAGCCTGCCAAGGTTCGCGCGGAGATGCGTCGTTTCCTTCAGATCGTCGAACGGCACTACGGCAAACGCCCTCTGATCTATACTACCGTTGATTTTTACGCCGATAATGACCTTGGTTCACTAAAGGGGTACGAATATTGGCTGCGATCTGTCGCTGGTCATCCTTCAGATGTGTATCCCGGACAAAACTGGTCGTTCTGGCAATACACAGGAACGGGCCAAATACCCGGCATTGAAGGCGACACGGATATCAATGTGTTTGCCGGATCGCCTGAATCCTGGCGGCAGTGGGTAGCTGCCCGCACACAATAATTTTCCGTCATCACAAATTCGCGTGCTGTCCGTAAGGATATTGACGCATGGACGAGCTGCCTTAACTCATAAGGAAAGTTAGGTCGGAGATATGTGTCATGGACAATAGTGTGACAGAAGAGACACGCGGTTACGGCTTGACCATGCGGGTGTTGCACTGGTCGATGGCTTTCATCATGATCACCATGATCGCCGCCGGTATCTACATGGTCAATGGACCTTGGGGTGGCGAATTTCCCGCTTCACGAGGATGGCTCTACGATTACCACCGCGGCATGGGCTTTGTACTTATGATCCTCGTGATTATTCGGCTTATGGCCTATCGGTTTACCACACCGCCGTCACCGCTTCCTGTGACCGTCAGCCCGGGGCAGCAGATGGTTTCAAAAACCGTTCATTTTGTTCTCTACGCCTCATTGATTACGCATCCAATTTTCGGATGGGTCGCCACAAATATTTGGGGTGTGCGGGACATTCCTGTGTTTGGCCTGTTTACCTTACCACCACTCGCCGAGAAAAACCGCGAGCTTGGTAACGTCCTGTTGGAGTGGCATGGCTATATGGGTTTTGCGATTGCGGCATTGATCGTATTGCATGTGGCGGCTGCAATTTACCATCACATGGTTCTGAAAGATGGCGTCTTGATGCGGATGGTGCGTTCGTAAAACCAAACTGCTTGCCTTGCACACCCGGTGAACAGTCTGTTCAGAAAACAGCGTATTTCACATTTCTCGTGACGAGTTACCTATAGCCTACGTAAATCAACGGAGGCATTTATGAATAACTCAACAGTTCTTTTAATCGCCCGCATTTTGCTGGCCCTCATTTTCATCCTCGCCGGTCTGAACAAATTCGGCAATATTGCCGGTACGGCCGGATATATTGGTTCGGTGGGTCTACCCATGGGTACACTGCTTGCATGGGGCACAGCCATTTTTGAAGTAGTAGCCGGTATCGCAATCCTGATCGGCTTTCAAACCAAGCGAGCTGCTTGGGCGCTAGCTGCTTTTTGTGTGGTATCCGCTGCCATCTTCCACAACAACTTGGGTGATCAAATGCAGTTCATCCTGTTCATGAAAAACATCGCGATGGCTGGTGGTTTCCTTGCCCTTTCCGCGGCTGGAGCGGGAAGCCTTTCGGCAGACGCCAAACGCACCTGATCAAAGCACTTGAACAAAAAGAAATGGCGGGAATTTCCCGCCATTTTTGTTTCAGCATAACATCACTAATTTCTAAGCGCCGAACTGCTGCTTTGCCCGCATTACGCGACTGTATGACGCTTTTAGCTGGCCTTGTGAAATTCTACCCTCTTTCACTGCGCTTGAAATCCACCGTACCGCGTTGGCAGGCAGGTCTTCATCATAGTTAAGTGAGTTGGAAAGCAGTAGCAAATCATTGCCTGCGGCCAATGACAGAATGATTGCTTCCTTGAGTTGGAAGTTTTTACGGATCGCTCCCATGTCGAGATCATCAGTCAATATGATGCCCTGATAACCGAGCCCTTTGCGCAGTTTTGAAATCAATGCTTTCTGCGAGAAGGTCACGGGCGACTTGCCGTTAGAAAATTGCGGATGGAAGAGATGTCCACCCATGATCATTGGCGCTTTGCCGGCTAAACGCTGAAACGGCACCAATTCATTTTCTGACCAGGTATTGGTGATATCCACAAACCCGTCATGGCTATCTCCCCGCGAAGAACCGTGGCCCGGAAAATGTTTAATCGAACAGGCAACGCGCGCAGCCGAAAATCCGTCAACGAAGGCACTCGCATAAGCGGTAATACGCTCCACATCGGTGGAGAAACTACGCCCGTATTTGCCGATAACCGGATTTTTCGGATCGTGAACATCCACCGAAGGCGCCATGTTCAAATTAAACCCAGCTGCGCGTAACTCGCGTCCCGCCTGAGTATAAATCGCTTTGGCCTCTGCCACCGATTTGTTTCCGGCAACCCATTGTGCCGTGGGAATCGGTGAGAAACCATGCTTGGAGCCAAGGCGTTGAACCTTGCCGCCTTCCTGATCGATGGCGTTCAGACAATTCCCGCTTGCAGCCATGAAAGTCTGTGCCAATGCCTTGGAGGCTTTGCCGCTCTTGATGTTGTGACGCAGGAACAACGCACCGCCAGCACGACCCGAAGCGATATGCCCAGCAAGTGCTTTGGCAGATTGATCGCCTGTGTTTGAACCGGGGAAACCGACTACCATCAATTGACCGGCCATTTTTTCAACCGTGGCAGCTTCTACGCGAGTGGCGCTTAAAACCGCAGGGGCTGCTAGTCCACCCGCAAGGGCGAGGCCAAGAAACTTTCGTCGGTCAACATTTGATTTGGTCACGGCATTCTCCATCACATTCGAAACGGTTTTCAGGCCTTTGATACAACCTGCCCCAGAGCGTCGCAAATTTCCAACATGCTTTCTTGCTGGGATGCATCAAAGTCCGCATTGCGCGAGGTCATAAGGTTTGCTTCTGACTTTAATATGACGCCATCGGATAAAATTTTCAGCCCATTTGCCCGGAGCGTGGAGCCGGTGGATGTTATGTCCACAATCGCATCCGCTTGGCCTGCAGCGGGTGCCGCCTCGGTTGCACCAAGGCTTTCCACGATCCGGTAAAGCGCGATGCCGTGGTCGGCGAAATGACCTTGGGTCAGGTTCCAGTATTTCGTTGCGATCCGCAGCCTGCGGCCATGGCGCGAACGAAACTCTGCGGCGATATCATCGAGGTCAGCCATGGTATTTACGTCATACCAGGCATTGGGGACAGCAATCACCACATCGGCATGCCCAAACCCAAGCTTCAGCGAAAACTCCAAATGCTCATCCGCATTGGGTGTGGTTTCCCGGGCAAGATCCTCCCCGGTAATTCCCGCGTGAACACTGCCGGAGACGAGTTCACGGGCAATCTCGGAGGCTGAGAGAAACAGGATATCGACGGCGCTTCCGTTGGAGAGTCCGCTCAACGAACCCTGATAGCTGCGTGCATCTTCCGGCAATTGCAAAGTGAAGCCCGCCGCGTCGAAAAGTGCGACCGCTTTTTCCTTAAGTCGGCCTTTGGAAGGAATGGCGAGGGAAAGCGTCATGCATTCACCTCCAACCGATCGACCCAAATGGCAAAACCCACAGCCGGTATTTCTTTTTCTGCACCCAACAAGGTCAGCAACCGGTCATACCGCCCGCCACCGATA
The DNA here is from genome assembly GCA_963922635.1 of uncultured Hyphomicrobiales bacterium. Classification (GTDB taxonomy): domain Bacteria; phylum Pseudomonadota; class Alphaproteobacteria; order Rhizobiales; family Rhizobiaceae; genus JAALLB01. The sequence goes on from CAWUJX010000068.1 coordinate 6,838, forward strand.
AGCGGCTTTTCCAGACCATCGCGATAAATTTCAAAAACAAGCCCCGTATAGTAATCAAGTCGCCGCCCAAAATTGGCCTTGAACCGGGCATCGGGCGACAAATCAGACACACCCTCAATCAGCGCCTCTAGCGTCGAAACTCCGCTTGCAAGATCGATCCCGGAACGTTCTGCAAAGTCGGCTAGCGCTTCTGCCGCGCGTTCAAGAGGGCCTTCGAGTTTGAGATAGGTTTCCAAAACCTCGCGCTTTTCTTCTCCCAGCCGTATTGACTGAAGCTGGTGTTGCTCCATCAAACGCTCGGCAATCGCAGAAGGCGTGCGTCCTGCACTTAAAGGCAGCCCATCTTCACGCATCAAGCGTTGCAGCTCCTCGGTCAGTTGCGCTCCGTCCGAGGATTTTAATGCAGATAAAATTTTGGATGGAAGTTCAACCTGATCTTCTTCATTTGATGAAATCAATGCCAGCGTCTCCGCCAGACGTGTGGGATCACCGAAAGAGCGAATAAGCTTTTTGCGCCACGCCGCAGGAACATCGAGCGCCTGTAACAAATCGAGGAAAATCGACTGGTTACCAAGCACCAGCATGGATGACGACGCACCCACAGCCTGCAGGACATCCAGTGCGGTCTTCACACAATTGATGTCCGCGGCGTTTTTGTCTGCCTCACCGAAATCTTCAAACCCCGCCTGCACGAATTCCGAACTGTCATCATCGCGCTGCCGGAAAACGCTGCCACCATAGCCATAGCGGGCTGATCCGTTTCCGTTTCTTAAATGCGCAACACAAACCGGGACAGTAAATTCGGGACGCAGACACAACAATGCGCCGGAATTTTCCTGCGTAATGAAAATCCGGCGACGCAGATCCTCACCTGTCGTATCCAGGAACGGGTCTGCGGGTTGCAACAACGCGATGTCAGGAAATACGCAGCCGATGGTCTGGAGGTGTTTGGTGATCGTGGAAAGGGTCAAAATTCTATCCCGATTGGTTCAGACTTGGGATGAGACACTGGTACATCCGTTTACTCAGCCTTCTGCGCTTCGAGCATGGCTTTGACTTCCGACACCAGATCGCTTGCTTCCACCTCTTTTTGCCCGGGACGCGCAGCGCGGTATTCTTCGTTGCTTTCGATTGCTGCGGCTTCGCGCTTGCCCTCGATCATATCTTTGAGTTGGACCTTGCCAGCGGCGCGTTCGTCCGAACCTTGGATCACGACAATCGGGCAGCCACGCTTGTCAGCATAACGGAGTTGATTGGGAAACTTTTTCCAATTGCCCTGATACATCTCTGCACGGATTCCAGCATTGCGGAGGTCCTGCACCATTTTCTGGTACTCGCCCATGGTGCCGCCATCCATGACTGTGACGAGCACAGGCGCCGACACATCATCACCTTCAAGGAGACCATTGTTTTTAAGCGCCGTCATCAGGCGGGAAACGCCGATTGAGAAACCTGTGGCCGGTACATCCTGGCCCGTAAAGCGTTTGACCAGCCCATCGTAGCGCCCCCCCCCGCCAACTGAGCCGAAGACCACTTCTTGACCTTTTTCATTTTTCACTTTGAAGGTGAGTTCCGCTTCGAAGACAGGGCCAGTGTAATATTCAAGGCCACGGACCACTGATGGATCGATCATAATTCTTTCAGGGGCATAGCCCGATGTGCGAACTAGTTTTCTAATTTCGTCTAATTCATCCAGTCCGGTTTCGATTAAGCTTGGAAGGCTATCAAGCTTAGCCCAAATTCGAAGGTATCTCTTATATACCTTTATGGTGAAGGGCCTATTCCACGGATAACTTAATATTCTTTGATAGCCTGCCAAAATCCGCAATTGCCCGTCATCCAAACCCACGCCCTCGGTCCGATCCCCACTTTCATCTGTCCGGCCTTCTCCGAGCAGTTCGCGGACACCCTCGACTCCAAGGCGATCAAGCTTGTCGATCGCACGGAGTACATTCAGGCGCTTTTCGGCATTCTCATCACCGCCGAGGCCGATTGCCTCCATCACCCCGTCAAGCACTTTGCGGTTGTTAACGCGGATGACGTAGTCGCCACGCTTGATGCCGAGGGCCTCCATCACGTCAGCCATCATCATGCACATTTCCGCATCTGCCTGAACGCCGGGTGCGCCGACTGTGTCTGCGTCAAACTGCATGAACTGGCGGAAACGACCCGGGCCCGGCTTTTCGTTCCGGAATACCCAGCCGCTGCGATAGGTGCGGAAGGGGAGCGTAATATCGTTGATGTTCTCCGCCACGTGACGGGCAAGCGGTGCTGTCAAATCATAGCGCAGGCTCATCCACTGATCGTCATCATCGGTGAGCGAAAACACACCTTCATTCGGGCGGTCGCTATCTGGCAGGAATTTGCCAAGGCAATCGGTATACTCAAATTGCGGCGTCTCAATTGGGTCAAACCCGTAGCGCTCATAGACTTCCACGATTTTGGCCATCATGGCGTTCGTCGCACGGATATCGGCAGCTGAACGGTCCACGAATCCACGCGGCAGTCGTGCTCGTAATTTTTGAGGCTTTTTATTCTTTTTTGACATGGAAATTTCTTGGGTGCTTTTCTTGGCCGTGTGTTAGCGAACTAACGCCCGTCGGGCAAGCCCAGCCGTATGGGGCCTCTAACCTGATCACCATCAACGACCCGTCCCTTTTGGGTGATCACCAACCTGCCTTCGCGGGCAAGCGCAGAAGCCACAGAGCGCACCTCCGGCATGAGCGCGCGCCACGCGTCCTCCTCCAGTGCAAGCGCTCTTGAAACCTCCGAAGGACAAATGGTTTTGCCGTGCCCCCGCAGTTCCACATACTTAAGGATGGCTTGTCTGATATCGTTTTGATCTGGCATAGGGTCTCAAAGGAAGAACAAAAAACTAAGTACCATGGAACCCGTTTTGTATGAATACCGGCAACAGGGGCGAACGCTTTTCAGTCTCGTGTTTTTGGTCTGCGCCATCGTGATTGTCGGCATTGGAGCTGCTTTCGACACGCCGCTTTATTGGTATATGCCCGTCGGCTTTGGCCTTTTGTTCGCGGCATGGCATTTCATGTCAAACCCCGACCATGGCTATGAACTAACGAAAGACAAATTGCAGATTTGGTCAGGCAAAGACCAGCAATCGTTTCCTAAATCAGACATTGCTTTTGTGCAGCAAAGGAAAATGGTGGATGGACAGGGTGGTTTTACTATTGTGTTGAAGGACAATAGCGAACACGCAATTACTCCCCCGCAAATCGGCAGCAATGATGAATTCGCCCGTGCAGTCCAGAGTGCCGATCTAGTTTTGAAACCTGCTGACTGACTTTACTTTTTGAGATGATACGTGAGCGCCATCGCAAAACAATGGCGTAACGGTTCCACTGGCATGGGCTTTGAACCATCAAGGATAAGCGCACGATTTCCTTCAAAAGCAAACGTGTCGGAATAGTGCTCGCGGAACCTCTCAACCAGATTGGTATTGCAAATAAAGTACGCCGCCACTTTTGAGGTGCACTCTTTCACCGCATCGATCCGGATTGTGCTGCCGGACTTAGGGCGTTTCGTCACAAAACTAGGTTGGCCCCATTTCAGGCATTCCTCGATTTCGCCAACACCTTCGGTTTCGCCCCCCACTTCCAATATCATTGCACGGAGCACGAACAATGCTTTACGTTGGGAGCCTTGATAAGCTTCGTAAACGGAGCGCACTTCTGCTGGTATTTCGTTAAGGACCTGCGTCATAAGAAATTTCCGTCACGTCGGCCGGACGAATTCCGCGCGCGCTTTCTCCACCAATTCACGGCAAAAACATCCTTCCACATGGTCATTGACGAGGCCCATGGCCTGCATAAACGCGTAAATCGTTGTGGGACCCACAAAACTCCAACCGCGTTTCTTCAAATCCTTTGAGATTTTCGTGGAAAGCTCAGTCTTGCCGGGAATCGTTTCCCGAGTGATTTTTGCGGGCCTGTCTTCGGGTTTTGGTTCATGGGCCCAGAAATAAGCTGCAAGCGAGCCTCTTTCCTCGATTAGTTCCAATGCACGGTTTGCGTTATTAATCGTCGATTTGATCTTGCCACGGTGCCGGATAATGCCTGCATTCTGAACTTGTTCTTCAATATCCGCTTCATCCATGGCCGCAACCTTGTTGATATCGAAGCCATGGAAGGCTTTACGGAAGTTCTCGCGCTTCGAAAGGATCGTGTACCAGGAAAGACCGGATTGAAACCCTTCAAGGCAAATCTTTTCAAACAGCCTCGTATCGGCAGCCACCGGATAGCCCCACTCCGTATCGTGATAGACGACGTAGTCTTCCTGAGGTCCTGCCCAAAAGCACCGCTTCGTTCCATTCTTATCGGTGATTAGACCGACTTCTTCATCCGTGCTTGCCATGCGCAGCGCCTTTACGTTTCATTAATGATCAATTCAAACCAATGATTCACCACAATTGATTCAAATTTTAAGTATTACCAGCGCGTTTACCATTTCTAACAGGTGTTAAGTCATTCTTTCCGGCAGTCGCCCCGCGTTTTTGGGGCATTTTCGACGATTTTGTAGTGAGTACGTCATGCCCAGAAAAGCTACTTGGCTGCTTTCCGCAGCACTTTTTACTGTGTCGGCAGTTCCCGCAACTGCGAGCGACCGATACTCGACCCCGCCACCAATTACTTTGTCGCAGGACCTGGCCTCCCCTTGGCTTCTTCAGTTGCGGGGTGCTCCCAAGCAACGTCAAACGGTTCGTTATCAGGCGCCGCAGGTGAAAAAGGCCAAACGCAAAAAGACTTGGGCACGGTCTCAGTCCGGTGGCACCGGCATCTTTGCGGGCTGGGGTCAGCAGAGGCCCAAAACGGATCGCGGTTTTCGAACAACCACCCGCGCACAGCGGCAATTCGCTCATAACCGCGTAACATCTCCGCAGGCAGGTACGGTTAGTGCAACAACCTATATCCAGCAGCAGTCCGCGCAGCGCCCGCTCGATCCGGTGTTTCTGCCACGCACCGTTAATTATGAGACAAGCCACAAGCCCGGCACGATCATCATCAACACCCAAACCAAACACCTTTACCTTGTTTTGGACAATGGAAAAGCGAGACGCTATGGCGTTGGCGTGGGAAAAGAGGGGTTTGAGTGGTCCGGCGCGGAGAAAATCACCCGCAAAGCCGAATGGCCAAGCTGGCGCCCACCTGCGGAAATGATCGCGAGAGAGAAGAAAAAAGGGCGTGATCTGCCGACTTTTATGGAAGGCGGCCCATCAAACCCAATGGGCGCGCGCGCGCTCTACCTCGGGAGCACGCTTTATCGCATCCACGGCACCAACCAGCCATGGACCATTGGACAAGCGGTTTCTTCAGGGTGCATCCGTATGCGCAATGAAGATGTGATGGAACTTTATGAACGCGCACGAGTAGGTGCAAAGGTTATCGTCACCTGAGACCAGAAGCGTCAAATCCATGAGAATAATTGCGAAAGCGGCTCCCGGGCCGCTTTTTGTTTGGGTTAGTGCTTCTTGTCTGGGTTAGTGGTTCAACCGTGGGATTTTGGTCACACCGGAAATGTTATGGCGAAAATGTGACCAGAACTCATCTGGTCTTATCTTGCCTTTTTCGTCGGTGCCAAATAACAATAATAAAAGAGGGCAACTAACAATTCTGACTTACAGGGAATTCATCATGATGAATAGACGATCATTTTTATCATTCTTGGCAGGTGGAACAGTTGCCGCGACACAGTTCGGCCTTGTACAAGACGCACTGGCAGAACGTGTATACAACTTCGCCGAGCGCCGCTGGGAAACCGTAAACCCCAATGTGATCCGCACAGATCGTCGCGTTCCAGCCAAATTCAACCGTCGTACTGTGAACATCACAACCAAGTTAAAGCCTGGAACCATCGTTATCCATACGGATAAAAAATTCCTCTATCACATCAAAAGCGCTACAAAAGCGACCCGTTACGGTGTTGGCGTAGGCCGCGAGGGATTTGCTTGGGATGGTGATGCAACCATCAAGCGCAAGGCGGAGTGGCCAACCTGGACACCACCGGCTGAAATGCGGGCCCGTGAACGCAAAAAGGGCGTTATCCTTCCAGTTTCCATGAAAGGTGGCATTGATAACCCATTGGGTGCCCGCGCACTTTACCTGTATCAGGGCAACCGCGACACGCTTTACCGCATTCACGGGACAAACCAGCCATGGTCAATCGGGCTTAACCTGTCTTCAGGCTGCATCCGTCTTTTGAACAAAGACGTGGAGCATCTCTACAAGAATGTGAAGCTCGGCACTAAAGTTGTGGTGATTGGCCCAGGTGAGCCGATTGAAACTGCCCTGCGCGAAAACATGAACCCATTTGCTGCGCTGTTCAACACGAACTAAGCATTTCAAAATATGGATTTCAAAACCCGCATCTTTACCGGATGCGGGTTTTTTGTTTTTCACTAAACATATTTCACGTTAAATGTTGCTGATGAACCGTTTTGACGATCTGGAAGTATTTTCAAAAGTTGTTTCTGCAGGCAGCATGTCTTCTGCCGCCCGACAAATGGGGCTTTCTCCCGCAGTGATCTCAAAGCGCCTCCAGCGGTTGGAAGAGCGTCTCGGCACGCGCCTTCTCAATCGGACCACCCGGCAGATCTCGCTCACCGAAGCAGGCGAAGGATATTATGAGCGGGTCGTCGCGATCCTTGCGGGTGTGGAAGAAGCTGAGGATTTCGTAGCGAGGCGTTCGAACCAAGCGCAGGGTGTGTTGAAAGTGTCAGCCCCCACATCGTTTGGGCGAATGCATATCGCCCCACATCTGGTAAAGTTTCTCAAAGCCAATCCCGATTTGAACTTCAACATGGACCTGTCCGACGACTATGTGGATATCATCTCAGGCGGGTTCGATCTTGCCATTCGTATCGGGGAATTATCGGATTCAACGCTTGTTGCGAGAAAACTTGCGCCCGTGCGGCGGATACTTTGCGCAACTCCAAAATATGTGAAACAGTCCGGCCGTCTGGAGCGGTTGGAAGACCTCGATCATCATGCCCTTATCGCTCCGCATAACCAGGGACCGTGGCGGCTTGAAGGAAATCAGGGGGCCGTCATCTATCGGCCAAACTCCACCATTGTTACCAATTCAAGCGAAGTGGTCCGCGAAACTGTTTTATCCGGACTTGGCATCGCGCTGCGCTCCACGTGGGATGTGGGAGCAGAACTGAAGCAGGGCAAGCTTGTGCGTGTTTTACCGGAATTCGCCAGCAGTGGCAGTCTTGGCATTTATGCGGTGTACCCTAGCAGAAACTTTCTCCCAGCGAAGGTGCGTCTGTTTATCGACTTTTTGGCAGAGCTTTTCGGCCCCTCACCCTATTGGGATGCGGGGCTGGATCCGGTTATTCGGTAGTGCCCATGTTACAAAACAGAGTGACACCAGACGCACGCCTTGTCGCCGAGCCCTGGCGCGGAGAGATGATGGGCAATCGCGGCGGTCGCATTCATGACCCGGACACCAAAACCCTATTAAAGCGAAGATGGGCCTCCAAACGCTGGATCAGTTGCGTCACTCAATTCAAAAATCGCCAACGTGTTGTGATGGGAGAAAGCTACACAGAACTGTTTTTTCTTGATGAGGTTTCGGCGCTCGCATGCGGTCATCGACCATGCTTTGAATGTCGGCGACAAGCGGCAAATGATTTTGCGACCCGTTGGGCATATCAATCAGGCAAGAGCGGTCGCGCCCAAGCGGATGAAATGGACCGAATTCTTCACCAAGAGCGAATAGGACCAAGCAAAACCGTAAATTTACGTGACCTGTCAGACCTAGCGCACGGTGCAATGGTGCAGGATGAGGCGTCTAACTTTTTTGCAAAAAGCCAACACGGGTTTTTGAGATGGGACGGTGCAGGCTATCGGTCTGGTGAAATTCAAGGGGGGCAAATCAAAGTGCTAACACCGCCCAGCATTCTTACGGTTTTAAGGGCGGGATATCAGCCCATATGGCACAGCAGTGC
>CAWUJX010000069.1:0-14770 GCA_963922635.1 uncultured Hyphomicrobiales bacterium
ATACGGCGAACCATTGGCTGTTCTTGTTGGCGATGCGCTTATTGTCGAAGCCTTCAATACCTTGCAACGGGTTTGTGTCGATGCACCGGAGCGTCTTGGCCCTCTGGTGGCTCTTCTTGCAAAATCGGTGGCAACACCGTCTGGAATTATCGCCGGTCAGGCTTGGGAAAGCGAACCAAAGATTAATGTTCAACAGTATCACCGCGCAAAGACGGGCTCCCTGTTTGTCGGCGCGGTGGCCGCGGGTGCCATAGCTGTGGGTGAAAATCCGGAGCCGTGGTGCCCGCTCGGCCAATTTATTGGCGAAGCGTACCAACTCGCCGACGACCTTCTGGATGCAGTGGGAACGCAGGAAGAATGCGGCAAACCTGTTGCTCAAGACGTGGCCAACATGCAACCCAATGCCGTCGAGCAATTTGGTATTGATGGAACCATGAAACGGCTGAAGTTTCTCATCGGGGAGGCGGCTGCTTCTATTCCTCCATGTGAGGGAGATAGCGAGCTGCGTGCTTTGATTGTTGCCCAAGCAACACGCCTTGTTCCCTCCAAACTGGCAAAATCAGCCGCATAATCGGATTTCAGTAAAATGGGGCTTTACGACGCTTGGCTTGATTTCCGGGATAAGTGTCTGACGTCCGAGCGTTTCCATGCATTTGCTCTACGGTTCCCGTTCACACGCCCCGTTGTTCGCAAGCGACAGTCTGAAGTCTTCGACATCGTCTCAGGTTTCATTTACTCCCAAATTCTTGTTTCTTGCGTTGAGTTGGGGCTTTTGCATCATCCGAAAATCAGAAGCCCGGGTGCAACGCTTTCTGACTTGTCTGAAATCACGGGCTTGGGAGAGGATGAAGCAAGGCGCCTTGCAAAGGGCGCTGCTTCTTTGCGTATTCTGCAAGAACGTAAACGTCGCTTCCGCCTTGGTGATCTTGGGGCAGCACTATCAGTGAACCCAGGTGCTTTGGCGATGATCCGCCACCATGAACATCTATACCGCGATTTGGCTGAACCCGTCGCACTGTTGAAGTCGGGGCGCCGGGAAACTCACTTGTCACGCTACTGGGACTATGCCCGAAGCGTTGATCCAAAAGCAGCCTCGCAGGAAGAGGTAAAGCTCTACAGTGATCTGATGAGTGCGAGCCAGGATGTGGTGTCAGCAGAAGTGATCGCGAATTTTGATTTTTCGCCATTTAACAGCTTGCTTGATTTAGGCGGCGGGCAGGGCACGTTTCTGAATAATGTGGCAGCGGCCACCCCTTCGTTGGACCTTAACCTGTTCGATTTGCCCCCGGTCGTGGCTCACGCAAAGGAACTGCAGTCGGAAGGAAAAATAAGTGAGAGGATAGCATTTCACGGAGGGTCCTTCTTTGATGGAAATCTTCCACTCGGATCGGACCTTATATCACTAATCCGAATACTTCATGACCACGATGACGGGCCTGTAAACCAAATTCTGAAGGCTGCTTTTGATGCTTTGCCAAGCGGAGGAACGCTTCTCATTGCGGAGCCCATGTCGACGGGTGGCCATGCATCAAGAATCGCTGACGCATACTTTAATTTCTATCTCTATGCGATGGGATCCGGCCGTCCCCGATCAATCCCAGAATACAAAGAAATGCTTCAACTTGCAGGATTTAGGTCCATTAAGCGGCTAAAAACCCGGTCTGCGTTTACCACAAGCATCTTGTCCGCACAAAAATGACACTTCTGAGTATCATTAACTTGACAATAATACATGTCCAAATAATATGACAATTAAGGGAGCCCGATTTTTTTGCGGATTTGCAAAGGTTGGGATTGATGGACGCTACTGCGGTCATTTTCGAGAAGCCAGGAAAGCTGGCCCTGAACCATGTGGCGTTTAAGACGCCGCAGGCAGGCGACCTCATAGTTGAATCCAAATTCAGCGGCATCAGTACTGGAACCGAACGTCTTCTTTGGGAAGGCAAGATGCCCGAATTCCCGGGCATGGGGTATCCGCTGGTCCCTGGTTATGAAACCGTTGGCGAGATCGTCGAGGTTATTGGCGAAAGCCCCTACAAAGTCGGTCAAAGCGTCTTTGTTCCGGGTTCAGCAAATTACAAGAACGTACGGGGTCTGTTTGGCGGCGCTGCTTCGCGGCTTGTGGTTGGATCCGAACGTGTGGCTGTGCTTGAAGCGTGTGAAGAAAAAGAAGGTGTCCTTCTCGCTCTTGCTGCAACGGCTTATCATGCTGTTACCCGTCCGGGCTCAAAGTTGCCAAACCTCGTGGTGGGTTGTGGTGTTCTTGGGCGTTTGATTACCCGTATGTGTGTGGCGCTGGGTGGTGATGCTCCTGCTATTTGGGAAACGGATCCGATTCGCTGCAAGAGCTTCGATGGCTTTACCGTGATGGACCCGAACTCTGACGAGGATGGTGTCTATGAGACCATTATCGATGTCAGTGGGAAGTCCGATATTCTGGATACTCTCATGCCGCACCTCGCAAAAGGTGGCGAGGTGGTTCTTGCGGGCTTCTATTCAGAGCGTGTGAACTTCGCGTTTCCGCCCGCTTTCATGAAAGAGGCGCGCGTAAAAATTGCCGCCGAATGGTTGCCGGAAGACTTGGCTGCAGTTTCTACGCTGCTTGCCGATGGGAAATTGTCTTTAGCGGATTTGGTCAGCCATGAGTGCCCGGCAAGCGATGCCGCGCGGGCCTATGAGACAGCATTTGGAAATCCCGAATGTCTGAAAATGGTTTTATCCTGGAGGGGAAATGCATGACTGAGGGTACGCCCAGAACCATTGAGGGTGCGGGAAACGCACCTGAAGAAATTTACGAGAACCTGCGCGATGAAGCTGCTCAGGAGCCTGATCCTGTACACAAGGGTGAAGTTTCAAAGGAAACACAGATCATTGCGATCTATGGGAAGGGTGGCATTGGAAAAAGCTTCAGCCTCGCCAATCTGTCATACAACCTTGCTCAGCAGGGCAAGAAAGTTCTGTTGATCGGCTGTGACCCCAAATCTGACACCACATCGCTTCTGTTTGGTGGTCGTTCTTGCCCTACCATTATTGAGACCTCCGCCGCGAAAAAAGCTGCGGGCGAAGATGTAACCATTTCGGATGTTTGCTTTAAGCGTGATGGTGTATTCGCAATGGAGCTGGGCGGACCGGAAGTTGGCCGTGGTTGCGGTGGTCGTGGCATTATTCACGGTTTCGAACTCCTTGAGAAACTCGGGTTTCACGAATGGGATTTCGATTATGTTTTGCTCGATTTTCTGGGTGATGTGGTCTGTGGCGGTTTCGGTCTGCCGATTGCCCGTGACATGTGCCAAAAGGTAATTGTAGTCGGTTCCAACGATCTGCAATCGCTTTATGTGGCGAATAACGTTTGTTCCGCGGTCGAATATTTCCGCAAGCTTGGCGGCAATGTGGGCGTTGCCGGAATGCTGATCAACAAAGATGACGGGACTGGCGAAGCACATGCCTTTGCGGAAAAAGTTGGAATTCCTGTTCTGGCGTCTATTCCCCAGGATGAAGACATTCGGCGCAAATCCGCCAGCTATCAGATCGTAGGTGACCCCGCTGATCAGTGGGGCCCGATGTTCTCTGAACTTGCTGAAAACATGATGAGCGCACCGCCGCGCCAGCCCTCTCCCTTGGACCAGGAGGGCCTCCTGGGTCTGTTCTCTTCGAAGGAAACAGGCGCTGATTACATTCTTGAACCTGCACTTCCCCAGGACATGTGTGATCCATCGATCATCACACGCCAGTCCCTGGAAGTTGTCTACGATACTGTGTGATCCGGTATGACTGTCGAAACTCCCCTCCTTGTCGAAAACGCAGAAGCGGTCGAACGTAGCGATTCCCACGCCCTGTTCGAAGACGCTGATTTTGACAACGGTTTCGGCTGTCATGCCGGTGCCAAGACGATGCACGATGCCGCCAAGAAAGCCGGTAAAAGCGAAGTGCTGGAGCAGTTCGCAAAAGACTATCCCAAGGGACCGCATGACCAGCCCCAAAGCATGTGCCCGGCATTTGGTTCCCTGCGTGTGGGGTTGCGCATGAAGCGAACAGCAACAATCCTTTCCGGCTCGGCTTGTTGTGTTTATGGCCTGACATTCACCTCACATTTTTATGGTGCGCGTCGCACTGTTGGTTATGTGCCGTTCGATTCTGAAAGTCTGGTCACGGGCAAACTGTTTGAAGATATCCGTGACGCGGTTCACGAAATGGCGGACCCGGAAAAGTACGACGCAATTGTCGTGACGAATTTGTGCGTCCCGACCGCCTCGGGCGTTCCGTTACAAATGCTCCCGCGCGAAATCAATGGTGTGCGGATTGTGGGGATCGATGTGCCAGGATTTGGCATTCCCACCCATGCTGAGGCCAAAGACGTTCTGGCGGGTGCGATGCTGTCTTATGCACGTGAGGAAATCGAGAGCGGGCCTGTTCAGGCTCCAGCTTCCGCAAGCCAATCCGGCAAGCCGAAAGTCACCATGCTCGGGGAAATGTTCCCTGCAGACCCAATGAGCATTGGTGCGATGTTGGAGCCGTTGGAACTGGAGGCGGGGACTGTTGTGCCCACACGGGAATGGCGCGAATTGTATTCTGCGTTGGATGGTGCTGCTGTTGCGGCGATCCATCCGTTTTACACCGCCGCTATCCGCGAGTTTGAGGCGGCAGGCCGTCCGGTGTTTGGGTCTGCTCCGGTCGGCCTCGATGGTACAGCCGATTGGCTCGAAGCTGTCGGAAAACTTTGCAATGTGGAGACCGCAAAGATTGACGCAGCTAAACAGGCATTTCTTCCCGCAATCAAATCTGCCCTTGCCACGAAGCCTATAAAGGGCCGCATCACGCTATCGGGCTATGAAGGGTCTGAGCTGCTGGTGGCTCGTCTATTGATCGAAAGCGGAGCCGATGTGCGCTACGTGGGAACCGCTTGTCCGCGCACCAAATGGTCAGATGCGGATCATGAATGGCTCAAGTCCAAGGGTGTTGAGGTGAAGTTCCGCGCATCCCTTGAAGACGATTGCGCTGCCATGGAGGCGTTCCAGCCTGATCTCGCAATTGGCACGACACCTGTCGTGCAAAAGGCAAAAGAGAAATCCATTCCCGGATTGTATTTCACGAATCTGATTTCGGCCCGTCCACTCATGGGTCCTGCCGGTGCCGGATCGCTTGGCGATGTGGTCAATGCGGCGATCGCCAACAAATCTCGCTTTGATGCGATGACCGAGTTTTTCGATGGTGTGGGTACGGGTCATGCTGCCGGTGTCTGGGAAAACACGCCAGAAGATCGTCCACAATTCAGAAAGAAATTCGCAGCAAAAGCTGCCCGTGCCGCAAACGCGGTTGATAGCGGGGAGGCGGTTGGCTCATGACCCTAATTCTCGATCATGACCGCGCTGGCGGCTATTGGGGTTCCGTCTATGCCTTCACCGCCATCAAAGGCTTGCAAGTGATCATTGATGGGCCGGTAGGGTGTGAAAACCTTCCGGTCACTTCCGTGCTTCATTACACAGACGGGCTTCCGCCGCACGAATTGCCGATTGTCGTCACTGGTCTCGGTGAGGAGGAGCTAGGTCAGCATGGAACGGAAGGCGCCATGCGTCGGTCACGCAATGTGCTTGATCCTAATCTGCCCGCAGTAGTGGTGACCGGTTCCATCGCAGAAATGATCGGCGGTGGCGTCACGCCGGAAGGGGCGAATGTTCAGCGCTTCCTGCCAAGAACGATTGACGAAGATCAATGGCAATCCGCAGACCGAGCGCTGAAGTGGCTTTGGACCGAATTCGGCCCAAAAAAAGGCAAAGTTCCGGCTGTTAAAGCGCGCAAAGACGGTGAGAAGCCGCGCGTCAATATCATTGGCCCGATCTATGGCACGTTTAACATGCCATCTGATCTTGCGGAGATCCGCCGCCTCGTTGAAGGCATCGGCGCGGAAGTAAACATGACATTCCCGCTTGGCTCACACCTCGCCGACGTCAACAAACTTTCGAACGCCGAAGCAAACATCTGCATGTATCGCGAGTTTGGGCGCATGCTTTGCGAAGAATTGGACCGGCCGTATTTGCAAGCGCCGATGGGCATTCACTCGACCACCGCATTCTTGCGCACTCTTGGTGAAATTCTGGATCTCGATCCCGAGCCGTTTATCGAGCAGGAAAAACATACAACGCTGAAACCCATGTGGGACTTGTGGCGTTCGGTGACCCAGGATTTCTTTGCGACAGCAAGCTTCGGTGTCGTGGCAAACGAGACTTATACCCGCGGGCTTGAGAATTTCCTGCAAGAAGAAATGGGGCTGCCATGTGCGTTCGCGGTTTCGCGGAAAGCAGGCGTCAAAACCGACAATGCGAAAGTTCAGGAATTAATCGCCACCAAAGGTGCGATGGTCGTATTCGGTTCCTACAATGAGCGCATGTATCTGGCGGACCAGGGATCGCGTGCCATGTTCATGCCAGCGTCTTTCCCAGGCGCCGCAATCCGCCGCCATACGGGCACGCCTTTCATGGGATATGCGGGCGCGACCTACCTCATTCAGGAAGTTTGCAACGCGCTCTTTGATGCGCTGTTCCACATCCTTCCGCTTCAGAGCCAGATGGATGCGCAGGCACAAGCAACACCTGCCGCTGCCACCACAGTACCATGGGAAGATGACGCGCGCCTCAAGCTTGATGAAGTGGTCGACCGTGAGCCGGTATTGATCAGGATTTCCGCTGCCAAGCGTCTGCGTGACCTCGCGGAGCAGGATGCGCTTGCCAATGGCGAAGCCAAAGTGACAGCCGACCGCGTACTGCGCTCGAGCGAACAGATAATCAGAAAGGTCGCCTGATGATGACCTTTGATAGTTTCAAAAGGGAGAACCGAAATGTCTGACATTTCAATCAAACAGGAAATGGCAACCTGCAAACCGGGCGTCGTTGAAACGCTTATATACCGAGCACTGGTAGGCACGCTAATCCTGGTGTCGATGGTGGCGCTTTTGGGTGGCCGACTGTTTGGCGCAAAGAGCAATGGACCGATCTGGCAAGAAGCAAAAGAGGCTGCATACGCAGTCGCCGGATACGCGTTCAAATACTGAATTTGTCTCGTCGGGGCGGTGCGCTGCCACGATGGGACACATCGAGATTTCTCCACCTAACCACTGGAGAAATACCAGGTTCATGTGAACCAGCCTGGCCGCAGGGTATTGTCGCGGTAATGGCCGAAAGGCAAACGACTAGGAGGTTATACTATGGCTAGTCAAGATGGGGGTTCCATGACTGGTTTGACCAGTGGTGAAGCCCGTGAGTTCCACCGTATATTCATGAAGAGCACTATTGCCTTCACTGGATGGGCCTTTGGTGCGCACGTACTCGTGCATCTTTGGCGTCCGTGGCTCTACTACACAGGTGGCGAGAACGTCTCAAGCTTGCTTGAAACTCTCTCTTCGCTTCCGGTTGTAGGTTAAGGGGAGAAAAAGAACATGTATAAAATTTGGCTCTTTTTCGATCCGCGCCGCGTGCTGGTAGCACTCGCAGTATTTCTGTTCACGCTCGCAATTCTGATTCATTTCGTATTGCTCAGCACTGACAGATACAACTGGCTGGACACCAATCAGCTTTCATCACTTTCCGATGAAGCAGCGATTGAACGTCTCATTTCCTGAGGCGGTCCGCAAAAACACTCGGCAGGCGGATTATTTTTCTGCCTGCCGAAAACCGAACCATTTGAGATTTTGGAGATTGGGCTATGGCCTTATTAAGTTTCGAACGAAAATACCGTGTCCGGGGCGGCACGCTCCTTGGAGGTGACCTGTTCGATTTTTGGGCGGGGCCCTTTTACGTAGGTTTCTTCGGGGTAATGACGATTTTCTTTGCGACCCTGGGAACCGCACTAATCATTTACGGTGCAGCCCTTGGCGACACATGGAATATCTGGCAGATCAACATCAGTCCGCCAGGTCCTGAATATGGTCTTGGCATGGCACCCATGGCGGAAGGCGGGCTTTGGCTCATTATCACCTTCTGCGCGACCGGCGCCTTTATTGCCTGGGCACTCAGGGAAGTGGAAATATGCCGCAAATTGGGCATGGGCTACCATGTGCCGTTTGCATTTGGTGTGGCCGTTTTTGCCTTCGTAACCCTCAATATTTTCCGTCCGATCCTGATGTATATCGTGGATGACGGAGATTCAGGTTGGTCCCACGCTTTTCCCTACGGGATTTATTCCCACCTCGAATGGGTGAATAACGTGGGCTACGCCTATGGCAACTTCCACTATAACCCCGCGCATATGATCGCCATCACGTTCTTCTTCACGACGACGCTGGCACTCGCTTTGCACGGCGCTCTGGTTCTGTCATCGACAAACCCCGGCGGCGGACAGGAAGTCAAAACACCTGAACATGAAGACACATATTTCCGTGACTTTATCGGGTATTCGGTCGGCACACTCGGCATTCACCGCGTGGGTCTGTTCCTTGCCCTTAATGCCGGCTTCTGGAGCGCAATCTGCATCGTGATCTCCGGCCCGCTTTGGGAAGACGCCTGGAGTGAATGGTGGATTTGGTGGCTCGAACTACCCGTATTCCCACAGGAAGATCTGGTCCGTGAGATCGGCGACCTTCCATACCTCGACGAATAAGGAGGCGAGGAAACCATGAAGAATTATCAAAACATCTTCACCGCCATACAGGTGCAGGGACCTCCCGAGCAGGGCATTGCCCTGCCGCGCGGAGACGATCCCCGCATCGGTAAAGGCTCGCTGAATTACTGGTTCGGCAAGATCGGCAATGCACAGATTGGTCCGATTTATCTGGGAACGCTTGGTGTTATATCGCTGATCACATTTTTGATCGGATTTAACATCATTGGCCTGAACTTCTGGGCGCAAGTGGATTACGATCCGGTCCAATTCGTCCGCCAGCTCTTCTGGCTGTCGCTTGATCCGCCACCGGAAAGATATGGGCTGCAGGTCCTGCCACCTCTTAACGAAGGCGGCTGGTTCATGATCGCCGGCTTCTTCCTGACGGTCAGCATCATGACCTGGTGGTTGCGCACCTACCGCCGTGCAAAAGCTTTGGGCCTTGGCATGCATGTGCCAATCGCCTTTGCATCTGCCATCTGGTTGTTCCTCGTATTGGGCTTCATCCGTCCGCTATTGTTGGGCAGCTGGTCCCACGCGGTTCCTTACGGCATCTTCTCGCACCTCGATTGGACGAACAACTTCTCGTTGATTTACGGGAACCTGTTCTACAATCCATTCCATGCGCTTTCGATTGTCTTCCTGTATGGATCGGCACTCCTGTTTGCGATGCATGGTGCAACCATTCTGGCGGTAACCCGCTATGGTGGTGAGCGCGAAATCGAGCAGATCACCAACCGCGGCACGGCTTCTGAGCGTGCAGCTCTGTTCTGGCGTTGGACCATGGGCTTCAATGCCACCATGGAATCCATTCACCGTTGGGCCTGGTGGTTTGCAATGCTGACAACGCTTACCGGCGGCATCGGCATCCTGCTCACAGGCACCGTGGTGGATGATTGGTCGGCTTGGGCGATCAAGCACGGTGTGCTACACGAAAGTGGCACAAACATCCGCTGATCCAGCACCTGATATAAAGAACACAAAGGGCGCTTCGAGCGCCCTTTTTTGATGAGATCCTTTATAGACAGAAACTACGAGAACGATAAAACAAAAGCTTAATGATGATCACATTGCCGTCTAAACTCACAGGCGCTGCGTTGTATGCTGATGTCAGCTCTGTTCCGATCTTAAAGCAGCAGCTAGCCTGCCCCAAGCGTATAAAGGATTGCATCTACAATCTTTTGCCCGCCTTTTGAGGAAGGCTCTATTGGAGACATTTCCGAATAGTCGCTTTCGTCTGAGCATGCCACATCCAATCGGATAACTGATGCACCGCGAGCTTCAGCGAGACGTTTAATAATGGCGTTGAATGCGCCAATTGCAGATGGTGCATGATCCCTCATTTCCTGCTCTGCAAAAGGGATGGCTGTATAAACCGTGCAAACGCATACTCTGAGGCCAAGTTCAGAAATTATGTCCAACATCCACCCATACGCAATTTCAAAATCGGCCAGTGGCGATGCAATGAGTTCCTCCAGACTGGTTCCTTCGGCAACCTGTGCGAGCAGATGCCGGAACTTCAGAAGATCGTTTCCCCCTATGCTCACAATAATATCTGTCGTGTGAGTAGGTACCTTCTCAAGCTGGTTAGGGATGTCCTCAATACAATCGCCATCTACAGCGACTTTGAATGCCGACCAAGACTGTGGAATTGAACGACGCATCTGCTCAATCACGCCAGGCTCGCCAGGAATGTACTCATTGTTGTCAAAGATGGAGTCTCCCATCAAACAAATATGCTTACCAGCCATCAGATTTATACTCGTGAGAATTCAATTCGAATGACTACTAGTTGATTGTGCCATAGATTCAATCACTTTTACCTGAAGCTGTCATTTCCATAGCTCTAAGGAACAGCAGAAGCGTCTGCACGGTCGCCTTCCATCAAAACCGCAGCAGCACTCCCCACTCACCTATCAATGTCAAATTACCTCGAAAACTCCGGCGGTGCGAAAAACTGGTTCAATCGGATGGCGAGTGCAATGGGGCCATCATAGCGAAGTTTACGTTTGAAAAATGCTTCCTGCCCGGTGAGCCGACCCATCACCATATCCACATAAGTGCTGGCTGACATCTTGAGCGTCAGGGTTGGATTTTGGTGGATGCCGCGCTCCAAGGCACACGCGCGATCCTTAATCACCGCAAAGAAATCCGCGCCATCATCACCGCTTAACCGGAATTGCAAAACCGCGCTTAAATCACGCGCAGCTTCCGGGCGAAAACGCGAAGGCATGCCTTCGATGATCTGATCTATGCTGGGGTCATTTTGCATGGATAAGCGGTTGAAACCATTAGGGACTTCACTTGCTTCGTTGTAGCATTGCATGGTGGATTTCGCAAAGAACTTGACGCAAGATAGCCACGAAAATGCACGCGTAAACCACATGTTGCCGACGGACTTTTACACATGGAAACGCTCAGAATAGGCTTGGGGTTGGTGATCCTCTATATCATGCCGGTGGTGATCACATTCTGGCTGGTCATCCACTCGCTGTCATCAACCTGGCGAAAAACGAAACCGCACTATGCCTACGGCGTGGCCGGGCTTTGCATCCTCGCAGTCGTCGGTTTCGTGTATGCGTTTCAGACAACTCTCCTGGGAGACGACCTTGGCTTTAACATGCTGCTGTTTATTGTAGGCTTGCTGATTTACCTCGCCTCATGGGTGCTATGGCGTCCGGTCAAGAAGCATCTCGATTTCAAAACCTTTGCCGGTGTGCCCGAAGTCAAGAACGAGCAAATCAGCCTGATTACAAAAGGTCCCTTCGCAATGGTGCGCCATCCCCGTTATCTTATGGTTGGGATTGGCGTTATCGGTTGGTGCATGATGAGCAACTATTTGGGTGCTTATGTGATCGGGTTTGCTTCGTTATTGGGGCTTGTCGCGATCGTCCGGCTCGAAGAGCGCGATCTGATCGAACGGTTTGGGGAGCAGTATCGTGCGTACCAAAAAGAAGTGCCGCAATTAATACCAACGCTTGCGGGTACCAGAAGGTTTTTGGCAGAGATTTTGTGAGGGCAGGCGGCTGAGCGTCGATGCTGACTTCAAAAATCCAATTCAGGAAACCGCGTCACGTAAATGCGGAACCACGGAGTAAACTGGTCCGGCGTGTCCTTGATTTCACGGACAAGATCAGCCGGGCTTATCCAGCGAATGGCGGCAACTTCCTCCGGGTTCAAAGTGTATTCGAGCGCGTCGCGCTTAATCTCCGCCCGGAACATATGCACGCGCTCCCGTTCCCACAAACCACCACCCACGTCAGCTGAATATTCCACAACCCGTTTTTTCTGAACCGGTAATTTGATGCCAAGTTCCTCATCCAATCGGCGGACTGCAGCAACTTCGAGATCCTCATCCATATGCGGGTGGGTGCAACAAGTGTTCGCCCACTGGCCGCCGCAGTGATATTTCCCGTGGGCCCGCTGCTGGATAAGCAGGTCTTCGCCGTCGAATATAAAAACGGAAAGTGCCAGATGGTGGACGCCACGAATATGCGCCTCGATCTTTTCGATTGGGAAAAATGTTCCGTCCTCGGAAATGCCCGGGATCATGATTGGCGGATTGCTGCGTTCGATCTCGCAGACAGAAGTATTGTCTGTTTCAGGCCCGTTCGCCGCATCCGGGGTTAGGTATAGAACATCATCCAGCATGACACCGTGACCCTATGCAACGGCGCGGCTTAGCGCACACTGTGACCAGAGCTCGGACAGCGCGTGAACCAGTTTATCAATATCCGCTTCCGTGTGGACCGGTGACGGTGTGATGCGAAGGCGCTCGGTTCCTTTAGGAACTGTTGGATAGTTGATGGGCTGCACGTAAATATCGTGATTGTCGAGCAGCAGATCGGAGATGAACTTGCACTTCTTTGCGTCACCCACCATGACCGGAACAATGTGGCTTTCGTTCATCATGTGTGGGACGCCGACGGCATCAAGTTTTTGACGTAGCAAACGCACATTACGGCGTTGCTGCTGTCGCTCGATCTCGCTCTGCTTCAAGTGTTTGATAGAGGCGGTTGCACCGGCTGCGAGGGCAGGTGGTAAAGCGGTCGAGAAGATAAAGCCAGAGGCAAACGACCGCACAAAGTCGATCAGGTTTGCAGATCCCGCAATATATCCGCCCATGACACCGTAAGCCTTTCCCAAAGTCCCCTGGATGACAGTTAGACGGTCCATCAATCCTTCCCGCTCAGCAACGCCGCCGCCGCGCGGGCCGTACAAGCCCACAGCATGGACTTCATCGAGATAGGTCATGGCGCCATATTCGTCGCATACATCACAGATTTCCGCGATCGGTGCTATGTCACCATCCATGGAATAAACGGATTCAAATGCCACAATGCGAGCAGCGTCAGGATTGGTATCAGCAAGACGCTTGGCGAGATCTTCCACATCATTGTGTTTCCAGATCACCTTATTGGCGCGGCTGTGCCGGATGCCCTCAATCATGGACGCATGGTTATCGGCGTCAGACAGGATAACCGCATTTGGCAGGCGGGCACCGAGCGTGCTCAAGGCGGCCCAGTTGGCCACATATCCGGAAGTGAGCAGAAGTGCCGCTTGCTTATTGTGCAGATCGGAAAGCTCTTGTTCCAATACCACGTGATAATGGTTTGTCCCTGAAATGTTGCGTGTGCCGCCAGCGCCAGCGCCGCACCGTTCCAATGCTTCACGCATGGCATTCAGGGTGTCAGGATGTTGACCCATTCCCAGGTAATCGTTCGAACACCAGACCGTCACATCTTTGATGCGGCCGTCCACATGGCGTTTTGCCCGCGGGAACTGGCCTTTCGAGCGTTCCAAATCGGCAAAGACCCGGTAGTTTCCTGCTTCACGAAGCTTATCGAGCTCATCCGCAAAATGCTGTTCAAAATCCATTCTTAACTCCCGTCTGCCTTGCGCCTTTACTCGGCTGCAATTCCTTGTTTTTCTTGGCCTTCCAGACCTTGTTTTGACTTTGTGGGCATTGCCCAAGACCATAATTTGCTGTCCGGAACCGGCAGTACCATGAACAAGTGTTCCACGATCGCTAGACCAACAAGAGTTGTCAGCATAATCACTTGTGCTTGAATGGTGACTTCATAATTCACATTCAACAGGGCATATAGGCCTGCGGCAAAAAAAACACCGCAAAATCCTAGCGAAAGCCAGAATGCCGCGGATATCCGATCATGCCGAAAATAGGTGGTCATATATGTGAGCCGCTCCGGCATCATATTGGTGGAAAGTTCGGGCGCTCCGGAAAACATTGTGAGCTTGGCGCCAAGGCGGAGCACCCACAAAAGCGCGAATGTCTTAATGGCCATCCCGCTTCCGATATTTGTATCAAGAAAAGCAAGGCTCGTGAGCATCATCACTAACGCATACTCGTGATGCGCGATGGTGTGGAATGCGAGCCGGAAGCGTTTCCATTCTGAAATGTCTTCAGGGCAGGCCTCGGCCCGGTTTCCGGTAATCATGCCCGAAAGCAAGGTGAATTCTACCCAGGCCCAGATGGCGATTGCAGAGATGAAAGCGAGGTAAACAGTCCACAGGCCACTTTCCGCGCTCGCCACCATAACGCCAGCGAAGCCAAGCGCGCACAGCACGGTCATTCCGATCAGTCGGAAATTCATCTGTTTATCCAATCCACGGGCCAGCCAAAGAACCGCACCGGTGGAGGCCCACCAGGCGACAATGACAAAGACCACGGGGATCAGTATTTCGCTCATCTCGTTGTTCCTTTACCAGGTCGGCTGCAGCCGGCTGGTTTCAGGGATTTCGTTTGAGTGGGTCGGGATCATGTAAAGGCGAAGAAAATTCCACCCTGCCGCTGTGGCAAGCCTGGCTTTCTTCAATTTACCAATCACTCCACCCTGTTTGTGCGCTTTATCCATCGCAACGGAAATTGCGTTTAGCTTTATCAGGCGTTTGCGGAAATCAGGATGATCCAGATCAAGCAAAATCGGGAAACACTGTTTGGTGATTTCGTTGCAGACGCGGAAAACGCGGAAATCGTAATCGTCTATTCCGATACCGAGCGCCTTGTGAAACTCCGGACGTGCATGATCGCGCACATACATGGTTGCGTATACCGCGCAGAGGAAAAACTTGATCCAGAGTTTGTTTCGGCCCTGAAGCAGTTTTGGATCAGCGCGCATCAATAGCGAAAATGCTTCGCCATGGCGAAACTCATCGTTGC
>CAWUJX010000070.1:0-14680 GCA_963922635.1 uncultured Hyphomicrobiales bacterium
GACATACTTGCGGGCCCGATTGATTCGGGCCCGTTTGCTTTTAGGGCTTAAAGTTCTGATTTCTGTAATCTCACACGTCATAAAAATGAGATAATCAGCCCAAAATCCTTGATTTTCAACGTTTCTGAGCGGTTTAAGCTTGTAAAAATGCTTTGGGATGTGAAGAATCCAGCTATCTCGTATTGAGTCGTTGATTAAACAGATTTGGAAGGATGCACCATGAACAAGAACGAACTTATCGCTGAGGTTGCTGAGAAATGCGATATGAGCAAAGCTCAAGCAGGCGACGCCGTTGAGGCCGTTTTGAACACAGTCACAGAAACACTCTGCAAGGGTGATGAAGTGCGGATCCTGGGCTTTGGAAACTTCGTGGTTGCCAATCGTAAAGCAACAACAGCCCGCAACCCTCGCACTGGTGAGACTGTTCCTGTCGCCGCATCAAAAGCGCCGAAGTTCAAGCCTGGCAAAGCATTGAAAGACGCGGTCAACGCTTAACTAATTTTCAAGTTTAGAGAATTGGAAGGCCCGTCTCGAGCGGGCCTTTTCTATTTCGGGGCTGGAAAGTATGATCTGCGATGTTGGTGCCAATCTGAATTTGCGACATGGCCAGTCGAAATGGGGCTTGTCCGCAAAAGCCGCTGTGATACAACCGCCAATGCCGGACAGGGTTCCCGGTTGGAAATGCAGACTGAGTTTCACTTGGTCGCCTGTGCATTTAGGTAAGTCGCAGGCAGGAGCTTTCCCCCAACTCATCATCATCTATTATGTTTTATGATTTAGTCGGAGGAAGACATGTCAGTGAAATCAGATATCGAAATTGCACGCGAAGCAAACAAAAAACCTATCCAGGAAATCGGTGCAAAACTCGATATCCCCTCATCTGATCTGCTGCCTTTCGGCCATGACAAAGCGAAGGTTTCAGAGACCTTCATTCAATCCGTGCAAGGCAATAAGGACGGTAAGCTAATTCTGGTTACCGCTATCAACCCGACACCCGCCGGTGAAGGCAAAACGACGACTACTGTGGGTCTTGGGGACGGGCTGAACGCAATCGGTAAGAGAGCCGCGATTTGTATTCGCGAGGCATCTCTCGGTCCTTGTTTTGGGATGAAGGGTGGCGCTGCGGGTGGTGGCTATGCTCAGGTTGTTCCCATGGAGGAAATGAACCTCCACTTCACGGGCGACTTCCATGCGATCACGTCAGCACACAATCTGCTGTCGGCCATGATCGACAACCACATCTATTGGGGTAACGAGCTGGAAATTGATACGCGTCGCGTTGTTTGGCGTCGTGTTATGGATATGAATGATCGCGCGTTGCGTACGATCACAGCGTCTCTAGGCGGTGTGGCCAACGGTTTCCCGCGTGAAGCAGGATTTGATATCACCGTTGCGTCCGAAGTAATGGCGATCCTTTGCTTGGCAAATGACCTGGATGATTTGAAAGAGCGCCTTGGCAACATCATCGTTGCATATCGCCGTGACCGCTCGCCCGTATATTGTCGCGACATCAAGGCTGATGGTGCCATGACTGTGTTGTTGCAACAGGCAATGCAGCCAAACCTCGTGCAAACGCTCGAAAACAACCCTGCATTTGTCCATGGCGGACCGTTTGCAAACATCGCGCATGGTTGTAACTCGGTGGTGGCAACCAAGACTGCATTGAAACTCGCTGACTATGTGGTGACGGAGGCAGGTTTTGGCGCAGACCTTGGCGCGGAAAAGTTCATGAATATCAAGTGCCGCAAAGCCGGCATATCGCCGGAAGCTGTTGTGATTGTTGCAACAGTGCGCGCCATGAAGATGAATGGTGGTGTGGCCAAAGCTGACTTGAACAATGAAAATGTCGACGCGGTGAAGAGTGGTTGTGACAACCTTGGCCGTCACATTGCAAACATGAAGAAGTTCGGTGTTCCTGCTGTGGTCGCGATCAACCACTTCGTCACCGATACGGATGCAGAAGTGCAGGCGGTCAAAGATTATGTGGCAAGCCAAGGCACTGAAGCGATCCTTTGCAAGCACTGGGCAGAGGGCTCAAAAGGTACTGAGGAACTCGCCAAGCGTGTTGTTGAGATTATCGACGGTGGTGAGGCACAATATGCGCCGCTATACGCCGATAACATGGGGCTGTTCCAGAAAATCGAGACAATCGCAAAAGAAATTTATCGGGCTGACGAAGTCCTCGCTGACAAGAAAATCCGCGATCAGCTGCGCCAATGGGAAGATGCCGGCTACGGTGATCTTCCGGTATGTATGGCGAAAACACAGTATTCCTTCTCCACGGATCCGAATTTGCGGGGTGCACCCACAGGTCATTCATTGCCAATCCGCGAAGTTCGTCTGTCGGCTGGGGCAGGATTTGTGGTCGCAATCTGCGGTGAGATCATGACCATGCCCGGCTTGCCAAAGGTCCCATCAGCTGAGGCAATTATGCTCGATGAAAACGGTGACGTACAAGGATTGTTCTAGTACGTTACGCATCGACGTTCATGTGTCAGGGAGCCAATCATGAACCAGCATTTCGATCCTAAAAAGCAGGGGCGGGGAAATCGAAAACCGCACCAGACGAAAGGCCGTCAGTTGGATGAAATCGCGTTGGCGGAAGTCGATGCGCTGATTGGTCCGGAACCCCGTGCGAGAGACTTGTTGATCGAGTATCTGCATAAAATTCAGGATGCTTATTGGTGTCTGGAAGCAAAACATTTGCGTGCGCTCGCAGAAACCATGCGACTTTCCATGGCTGAAGTGTATGAGGTGGCTTCGTTCTACGACCATTTCGATATCGTAAAAGAGGGCGAAGCGAAGCCCGCACCGGTGACTATTCGGGTATGCGATTCCCTATCATGCATGATGGCAGGGGCGGAAACGCTCATCGGGGAATTGGAGGCGGGGGCTGATGTTTCGAAAGTTCGCATCATGCGCGCGCCATGCATGGGGGGCTGTGATGTGGCTCCGGCTGCCCGCGTTGGTGACCGTGAAGTGGGGAACATGACCGCAGCAGAATTATTGGAGCTGGCGGCGTCGGGAACCACCAACAAAGGCATACCCGCAGTCATTCCTGAATATGCTGCACTGGATGAATACAAAGCCGATGGTGGTTACGCGGCGTGGGAAAAAGTGAAATCCGGCGGTTACGAATTTGATAGCGTTCTGGAGACGTTGAAAGAATCTGGCCTGCGCGGTCTTGGTGGTGCGGGTTTTCCATCTCATATGAAATGGAAATTTGTGCGGGGCTACGAAGGCCCAAGGCTCATGACCATTAATGGCGACGAAGGGGAACCGGGAACGTTTAAGGACCGATATTACCTCGAACGCGATCCTCACCGGATGTTTGAAGGCGCACTAATTGCGGCCCATTTCGTGGAAGCAGAACGCATTTACCTTTACATGCGTGATGAGTATCCGGCTGTTTTGGAAATTCTACGCCGTGAGATCGCAGCGCTGGAATCTGCCGGTCTTTGCGAACCGGGCTTCATTGAATTACGCCGCGGGGCAGGTGCTTATATTTGCGGTGAAGAGTCCGCGATGATTGAATCCATCGAGGGCAAGCGTGGTTTGCCGCGCCATCGACCGCCTTACATTGCAGAGGTTGGCGTGTTTGGACGACCAACGCTGAACCATAATGTGGAAACGCTTTTCTGGATTCCGGATATCCTCAATAAAGGTCCTGAATGGTTTGCAAGTCAGGGCAAAGAGGGACACCCGGGACCGCGCTCTTGGTCTGTGTCTGGCCGAGTGAAAAATCCTGGCGTTGTTTTAGCGCCGGCAGGCGTCACAATCCGGGAACTCATCGACGATTATTGTGGCGGCATGGAAGACGGCCACACCTTCAAAGCGTATTACCCGGGTGGCGCGTCTGGTGGTGTTTTGCCGGCTGAGATGGATGATATTCCGCTCGATTTCGGCGGTAAACTCGCTGAACTCGGTTCTTTCGTTGGTTCTCATGCGATTGTTGTCTTGTCCGATCATGACAACATCAAAGATGCGGTGTTAAACACGCTTAAATTTTTCAAACATGAGAGTTGCGGTCAGTGTACGCCTTGTCGAGGTGGCACTGAGAAAATGGTCGCCATGCTTCAAAAAGGCGGCGACTTGGACGAAGAAGCAATCCGCGATCTGGAAACAGTCATGCGGGATGCATCCATTTGCGGTCTTGGACAGGCTGCGCCCAACCCGGTCAATCATCTTCTGACTTATTTCCGCGAGGATTTGTGATGATGAGATTGGTTGCTGGTTTTGTGATTGGTTTGTTGGTCGGGGTCGGGTCGATCTATCTTCTTGATCTGCCTAGTCACATTCATCACAGCCCTTATGCTGGTCAACACGACCGCCAGATTTCATCCCTTAGTGCATCGGATATCGAACAGCTGGAACGGGGTGCGGGATGGGGGTTTGCGAAGCCCGCTGAACTTAATGCCTATCCCGGACCCATGCATGTGCTGGAACTGGCGGAGGAACTTGAACTTACTGCAGAACAGGTGGCAGTTGTCGAGGCTGCATTTAATTCAATGAAGGAACGTGCGACGGAACTTGGGCCACGCTTTATCGATGCTGAGCATAAACTCGATCAGGCTTTCAGAAATCACACAATCACACCTGAATTGATCGCCGCAAAAGCAAAAAATGCCGCATTGTTGCGTGCGGAATTGCGCAGCGTGCATCTCATGGCGCATCTCGAAATCACGCCTGTACTGAGCGATGCACAGAGGTTGCGGTATGCTGAGTTGCGCGGCTACAACAATAGTCATGCCAACCACGGTGGCCACTGAATGCTCGAAGCTTATTTCATAACACTCTTGGGTGTGATGGCGGCGCAAGCCTCGCCCGGGCCTAATCTTGTGGCGGTTGCGTCTGTTTCACTTTCGCAAGGAAGGCAAAAAGGGTTGTTTGTGGTCGGTGGCGTGGCCAGTGGCATGCTAGTTTGGTCGCTTGCAACTGCATACGGATTGGCCACAGTAATTGATTTGTTTCCGCATTCACTGACAGCAATGAAAATCCTCGGCGGCGGCTATCTTCTTTGGTTGGCTTTGAAAGGCCTTCGGGCAGCTATCCAGAACAAGCCTGGAGCGATTTCTCCTTCTGGGAAAACGCTCAGCAATACTCAGGCTTACTTGCGTGGTTTGCTCGTGCTGCTCACTAACCCCAAGGCGGTGATGATGTGGGCCGCTGTGGCGACTTTTCTGTTTGGCGCGGGGTTAAACGCCGAACAGGTATTTTTGTTTGGCCCGCTTGGCGCGGTTTCGGGTTTCATCATCTATGGTGCCTATGCGGTTCTGTTTTCGACCGGCATGGCCACGCGGTTCTATCAGCGCTTCTCACGGATGGTCGAATTGCTGTTTGCGGCAAGTTTTGGTGCGCTGGGTGGGAAACTAGTGTTCGACGGTTTGGGAGAATTGAAATCATGACGGCATATGTGATCGCGCGGGTGGAAGTAACCGATCTTGAACGCTGGAAAGAGTACGCTGCGGCTGCTTCTCCAGCTGTTGCCAAATATGGCGGCAAATACATCGCCCGCGGCGGCGCGCTGGAAGGGCTTGAGAACCACGAAGACGAGGGTAAACGGGTCGTAATTCTTGAATTCCCAACCATGGATGCTGCACGGGACTGGTATCATTCTCCTGAATATCAGGCGGCTAAAGAAAAACGGGAAGGGGCAGGTTTTGCCCGTTTTATGATCGTTGACGGATACGAAGGATAATCGCGCACCACTGGCGTGACGACGGAGTAGGACGATGAGAAACCCAATCAAATTCGTGCTTGATGGCAAAGAAGTTACCGCAGCCGCGGAAGAAAGCATTTGGGATGTGGCAAAGCGGGAAGGGACACGAATTCCTCACCTGTGCCATCTCGACAAACCCGGTTACCGCTCTGATGGCAACTGCCGCGCCTGTATGGTTGAGATTGAAGGCGAACGTGTTCTCGCGGCTTCATGTGTACGCATGCCCACCGAAGGCATGGTTGTGAAGACCGACACCGAACGGGCTGATAAATCCCGGAAGATGGTTTTCGAGATGCTTGCGGCTGATATGCGCCCGCGCGAGGAAAGCCCCGATGATCAATCAGATTTCTGGCTTTGGGCAGAAAGTATGGGGATTTCCGGATCAGACCGGTACGAAAGCAAATTTGATGCTGGTCAACATGTGGAATTCGATATCTCAAATCCGGCCATTGCGGTGAATATGGACGCTTGTATCGCGTGTAACGCATGTGTACGGGCATGTCGCGAAGTACAGGTGAACGATGTAATCGGCATGGGCGAGCGTGGATCGCACGCGGTTCCGGTGTTTGACCTTGCTGATCCCATGGGTGTTTCCACATGCGTGACATGTGGCGAATGTGTTCAAGCGTGCCCGACCGGTGCGCTTTATGAAAAGACCTTGATGGATGAAAGCGGAAAAACCCGTGAGGTCAAAGAGTTTGATAAAGAAGTGGACTCGGTTTGCCCATTCTGCGGGGTAGGGTGCCAAACAACTGTTCGGGTCAAAGACAATAAGATCGTCCAGGTGGATGGGCGTGACGGGCCGGCGAATGAAAACCGCCTCTGCGTCAAGGGACGTTTCGGCTATGATTATGTGATGAGCGATGAGCGTCTTACGAAACCGCTCATTCGCCGCGACGATGCACCGAAGTCCGGTGACATGGACATGCGCTTCATGAAAGTGGAGGACATTTTTCGCGAGGCCACCTGGGAAGAGGCGCTCGACCGCGCTGCATCGGGATTGAAGAAAATTCACGATGAACGGGGCGGGTCCGCTCTGGCCGGTTTTGGTTCAGCAAAAGGCTCAAACGAAGAAGCGTATCTGTTTCAGAAATTCATCCGTCAGGGTTTCGGCACCAATAATGTCGACCATTGTACGCGTCTTTGCCATGCGTCGTCGGTTGCGGCATTGCTGGAGGGTGTGGGGTCCGGTGCGGTTTCTGCACCGTTTACCGATGCCATGAAGTCCGATTGCATGATTGTAATCGGCGCACGGCCTGCACAAAACCACCCGGTTGCGGCGACTTATTTCAAACAAGCCGCCAAGCAGGGTAAAAAACTGATCATCATGGACCCGCGAGGCCAGGATTTGA
Source organism: uncultured Hyphomicrobiales bacterium (assembly GCA_963922635.1). GTDB lineage: Bacteria > Pseudomonadota > Alphaproteobacteria > Rhizobiales > Rhizobiaceae > JAALLB01. The sequence continues at coordinate 7,072 of CAWUJX010000070.1, forward strand.
TGCGACATGCGTCTCACGCGTTGAAGTTCAAGCCGGGCACAGACGTGGCCATGCTCAACGCCTTGTTGCATGTGATCATCGAAGAGAAACTTTATGATGAGCAATACATTCAGGCGAATGCATCCGGTTTTGATGCCCTGAAGGAGAAGGTCAAAGACTTCTCGCCAGAAATCATGCAGGAAGTATGCGGCATTGAGGCGGATGTTTTGCGTGATGTGGCACGGACCTACGCAACGTCAGAGCGTTCGATCATATTCTGGGGCATGGGCGTATCGCAGCACACGCACGGTACTGACAATGCGCGTTGCCTGATCGCACTTGCCCTAATCACCGGGCAAGTGGGTCGCGAGGGTACAGGCCTTCATCCGCTCCGGGGGCAAAACAACGTTCAGGGCGCTTCCGACGCTGGCCTGATCCCGATGATGTATCCCGACTATAGGCTCGTGGAGAATGATGACATCCGAGCGGATATGGAAGATTTCTGGGGTCGCACGCTTGATCCTAAACGTGGTCTCACTGTGGTTGAGATCATGGACGCGATTCATGATGGCGAGATCTCAGGGATGTATATCATGGGTGAAAACCCGGCGATGTCAGACCCTGATCAAATCCATGCTCGTGGAGCGTTGGCAAAACTCGACCATCTTGTGGTTCAGGACATTTTCCTTACCGAAACCTGTTGGCATGCGGATGTGGTTTTGCCCGCTTCCGCACATGCGGAGAAACTTGGCACATTCACCAATACCAACCGTCAGGTCCAATTGGGCCGTCCCGCAATCGATCCACCGGGCGAAGCGCGCCAGGATTGGGAGCTCATTGTGGAATTGGCAAATCGCATTGGTCTTGACTGGAAATATGCCGATGTGGGCGAGGTCTACACGGAAATGGCCTCCAAGATGAAATCGCTCAATCACATCACATGGGAACGTCTGAATGATGAAGACGTGGTCTGCTATCCGGTCGATGAGCCGGGCGGTTTTGGCAATGAGGTGATCTTCACCAACGGGTTCCCAACCCCCGATGGCCGCGGAAAAATTGTGCCTGCTGATCTTTTGGCACCCGATGAAATCCCGGATGAAGAGTTTCCGCTCGTGCTCACGACGGGTCGTTTGCTCGAACACTGGCATACCGGTGCCATGACGCGGCGTTCGGCTGTGCTCGACGATCTGGAGCCGGAGGGCATCGCAGCCATGAATGGCAGGATGATTGATAAGCTTGGTCTTGAGCCGGGACAAATGATTGAGGTCACCACACGACGCGGGACCATTTCTGCGGTGTTGAGAAAAGACCGTGATGTGGCCGACGATATGGTGTTCATCCCGTTCTGCTTTAACGAGTCACCGGCGAACAGGCTTACCAATCCGCAACTTGATCCATTCGGAAAAATTCCCGAATTCAAATACTGCGCGGCAAAAGTCGGGCCGGTTACCCAAAGGGAAGCCGCTGAATAATTACGGCGCGATACGCCTCAAAAGAACTTCGGCTGTTCCACCGTTTTTTCGCGCCAAGAGTGGTTTTCGCGACGCTTGACTTGCGTGCCGTTTGGTAAGTCTCGCTTAGTTGGATAAATCATACTTTCTGACTGTTGCCATTTGGCGAAGGGCGAAATAAACCTGTCCAAAATATTTTACTTGTAGGACAGGTTTCCCCCCATGAACATTCACGAATATCAGGCAAAAGCTCTCCTTAAAGGTTACGGTGCTCCGGTAGCGCAGGGAGTTCCGATCCTTTCAGCGGACGACATTGATGCGGCTATCGATGCATTGCCCGGTCCTGTTTATGTGGTGAAAAGCCAAATCCATGCCGGTGGCCGAGGCAAAGGAAAGTTCAAGGAACTGCCTGAAGATGCGAAGGGCGGCGTTCGCCTTGCCTTTTCTCCGGATGAGGCTCGCGCCCATATCGCAGAAATGCTCGGCAATACATTGGTGACGAAGCAAACGGGTCCGGCCGGAAAGCAAGTGAACCGCCTTTACCTTGAAGATGGTGCTGACATTGATCGCGAACTTTATTGTTCTGTTTTGGTGGATCGTGAAACCGGCCGCGTATCTTTCGTGGCATCTACCGAAGGCGGCATGGACATTGAGGCTGTTGCTGAAGAAACTCCGGACTTGATCCACACAATTGCAATCGACCCAGAAACCGGCTGCACACCTGACGATGTGGCCAAACTTGTAAGTGCCTTCAAACTTGAGGGCGCGGCGGCGAAGGATGCCGAGAGCCTGTTTCCAATCCTCTACAATGCATTTGTGGAGAAGGACATGAGCCTTCTGGAGATCAACCCGCTGATCGTCATGAAAGATGGTCATTTGAGGGTGCTGGATGCGAAGGTCTCTTTCGATGGTAATGCGGAATTCCGTCATCCTGATCTCGAGGAATTGCGCGACCTGACCGAGGAAGACGACAAGGAAATCGAAGCGTCAAAGTATGACCTCGCATACATCGCGCTCGACGGCGATATCGGCTGCATGGTCAACGGTGCCGGCCTTGCCATGGCGACGATGGATATCATCAAGCTGTATGGCTCTTCTCCCGCAAACTTCCTTGATGTGGGTGGTGGTGCGACGGCTGAGAAAGTAACAGCTGCATTCAAGATCATTACCTCAGACCCCAACGTCAAAGGCATTCTGGTGAACATCTTCGGTGGCATCATGCGCTGCGATGTGATCGCGGAAGGGGTTTTGACAGCGGTCAAAGAGGTGGGCCTTAAAGTGCCGCTAGTCGTTCGCCTGGAGGGTACGAAAGTCGAAGAGGGCAAGGCGATGATCAACAATAGTGATCTTGATGTGATCGCCGCTGATGACCTTGACGATGCCGCTCAAAAAATCGTTAAGGCGGTGAAGGGGTAAGCATGCCTTTGAAACTGTTTGCGTTCGCTTCCGTTTTAGCGGCATTGGTTATGCCGCTCACCGCATTTGCCCAACAACAATCCGATGCACCAACACAGGACACCGATCCTGTTCTGGTTTTTAATCGGGTGTGTTACGCGCAGGTTCCTGTTCTCGACAACATTCGTGATATGGCAACCCAGTTCGCATGGGAGCGTATGGGCGGCGAAGACTTGAAACAGTTTACGAGCCTTGAAAACCCTCCTGTTCTGGAGGGCTGGGACGTGCGCATCGCGCAACGGTTATATCGGCTGGGCATTGTTCAATCAGAAATGACCAACGCATTCGTGGAAAGCTTTCCCGATTTCAAGGATGGTACTCTTACCACATGCTCGCTCGTGTTGGACGGCAATGACAACGCCCAGGTTATCAACGAGCGCATGACAACACTAGCGCGCAAAGATCCGGTCAGCAGTGATGTGCCTGATGGAGAATTGCTCACCTCGACTTGGGCCGGCGGGAATGAGGACTTCAAGGTGTTTTTGTTTTCCAAATCAGACCAGAACAACAAAGCGAACCTCTTGAACGTCACCATTCTGTCGAAAGAAAAATTATAAACCATGGTAGAACGCGCGGCCTGTTGTATTTGCATCCGCACCCTGTCATTAACCTGAAAACTCTCCGAAAATGAGAAACGGAAACACCGAATGTCTATTTTAATCGACCAAAACACAAAAGTTCTCGTGCAGGGCCTGACGGGTAAAACCGGCTCTTTTCATACCGAGCAGTCGATGGCCTATTACGGAACTCAAATGGTCGGTGGTACTCACCCCAAAAAAGGCGGTGAGACGTGGACGGGTTCCAACGGTGAAACCCTTCCGATTTTCACAACAGTTGCGGAAGGCAAAGAACGCACAGGCGCAAATGCATCCGTGGTGTATGTGCCACCAGCAGGGGCGGCAGGCGCCATCATCGAGGCAATCGAAGCTGAAATCCCATTGATCATTTGCATCACTGAGGGTGTGCCGGTCATGGATATGGTGAAGGTAAAGGCAAAACTGGATAAATCGAAATCCCGTTTGCTTGGTCCTAACTGTCCGGGCCTTTTGACACCTGAACAGTGCAAGATCGGCATCATGCCGGGTTCGATTTTCAAAAAAGGTTCGGTCGGTGTTGTCTCGCGTTCCGGGACACTGACTTATGAGGCTGTATTCCAGACCTCAAATGCTGGCCTTGGACAAACGACAGCTGTGGGCATCGGTGGCGACCCCGTGAAAGGCACAGAGTTCATTGATGTGTTGGAGATGTTCCTCGCCGATGATGAAACTGAATCCATCATCATGATCGGGGAGATTGGCGGTTCAGCGGAAGAGGATGCAGCTCAGTTCCTGGCTGACGAAGCGAAGAAAGGCCGCAAGAAACCAATGGCTGGCTTTATCGCGGGGCGCACAGCGCCTCCTGGAAGAACCATGGGCCATGCGGGTGCCGTGATTTCCGGTGGTAAAGGCGGCGCCGAAGATAAGATCGCAGCCATGGAAGCTGCCGGGATCAAGGTTTCTCCGTCCCCGGCGAAATTGGGTGAAACCCTGCTGGAAGCCATTAAGGCTTAAGTCGGGCTTTTTCAGACGCTTATGCCCCTGCTATGCTTGCATAGAGTGTCTGTTTAATTCCTCGGATGTGGTAATCCGATATGCGTGGAGCATCAAGAAATGGAAAAATGGGTTTACACCTTCGGTAACGGAACCGCAGAGGGCGAGTCCGGTATGCGCAACTTGCTTGGCGGGAAGGGCGCAAATCTTGCGGAGATGAGCTCTCTCGGGCTACCGGTTCCTCCTGGCTTCACGATCACCACTGAAGCCTGCAATTGGTATTACGCGAACAGTGAATCCTATCCGGCTGAACTTGATGAGCAGATGTTTGCGGCACTTGGCACTATTGAAGCGGCGACCAACCGTAAATTCGGGGATGCCACATCGCCACTTCTGGTCTCGGTTCGGTCAGGCGCGCGGGCTGCTATGCCTGGTATGATGGACACGGTTCTCAACCTTGGCCTGAACGATCAAACCGTTGAAGCATTGGCAACGGAAGCCGGTGATGACCGGTTTGCCTATGATAGTTACCGCCGCTTTATCCAGATGTATTCCGATGTTGTTCTTGGTGTCGATCACCATGAGTTTGAGGAAATTCTAGAGGAAGCCAAAAGCAATGGCGGTTTTGATCAGGATACCGATCTGGCTGCCTCTGACTGGAAAGAAGTTGTTGCGAGTTACCTTGCCAAAGTGGAAGAGGTCTTGGGAAAACCGTTTCCTCAAGACCCCAAAGAACAACTTTGGGGCGCCGTTGGCGCTGTTTTTGCCTCTTGGATGAACGCGCGCGCAAAGACATACCGCAAATTGCACAACATTCCTGCTGAATGGGGAACTGCCGTCAGTGTGCAGGCAATGGTGTTCGGCAATATGGGTGACAGTTCCGCAACCGGGGTTGCATTCACTCGAAACCCATCCACAGGCGAAAATAAGCTTTACGGCGAATTCCTGGTCAACGCTCAAGGTGAGGACGTGGTCGCCGGCATTCGGACACCGCAGGATCTGACGGAAGAAGCGCGAATTGCTGCGGGCTCAGACGCGCCATCGCTTGAGGCGATCATGCCGGAAGCCTTCAAAGAGTTCGTGGATACAGCGAATAAGCTTGAGGCCCATTACCGCGATATGCAGGACCTTGAGTTCACGATTGAAAAGGGCAAGCTTTGGATGCTTCAAACGCGTTCCGGTAAACGCACTGCCAAGGCTGCGCTAAGAATCGCCGTCGAAATGGCAGGCGAGGGGCTGGTCAGTCAGGAAGAAGCAGTGCTGCGCGTGGAGCCTGCGTCGCTTGATCAGCTGTTGCATCCCACCATTGACCCTTCCGCTGAAAAGCAGATCATTGCGAATGGTTTGCCCGCGTCACCTGGCGCTGCCACCGGTCAAATTGTCTTCAATTCCGAAGATGCCGAACGCATGAAAAACGAAAGCAAGCCGTGTATTCTTGTGCGCGTGGAAACGAGCCCGGAAGACATCCACGGCATGCACGCGGCCGAAGGAATTTTGACAGCACGTGGCGGGATGACCAGTCACGCAGCTGTTGTGGCGCGTGGCATGGGCAAGCCCTGTGTATCAGGCGCAGGCGGTATTCGTATCGACTACCAAAATCAGGAACTGAAGGTTCCGGGGCATACCTTCTCCAAAGGTGATGTGATCACCATTGATGGCGCATCCGGACAGGTTCTGTTGGGTTCTGTGGCCATGCAACGGCCCGAGCTTTCCGGTTCTTTTGCGACATTAATGGAATGGGCAGACAAACTGCGCCGCATGAAGGTCCGTACAAATGCCGAAACGCCAGCGGATGCCAAATCTGCGCGTTCATTTGGGGCGGAAGGTATCGGGCTTTGCCGTACCGAACATATGTTCTTTGAAGGCGAACGCATCATTGCAGCGCGGGAAATGATCCTCTCTGAAACCGAGGAGGACCGCCGCAAAGCGCTGGACAAGTTGTTGCCTATGCAGCGTTCGGACTTCATCGAGCTCTTCGAAATTATGTCAGGCCTGCCCGTCACAATCCGTTTGCTTGACCCGCCATTGCATGAATTCCTGCCGAATACGGATAAGGAAATCGAAGAAGTTGCGGATGCCATGGGCATTGACCGCGAAAAACTGCGCGCCAGAAATATTGCCCTCCATGAAACAAACCCGATGCTCGGGCATCGCGGGTGCCGTTTGGCGATCTCATATCCTGAGATTGCAGAAATACAGACGCGTGCAATTGTGGAAGCGGCAATTGAAGCAGGCAAACGCACCGGCGAAAAAGTCGTGCCTGAAATCATGGTGCCACTTGTGGGCATGAAGTCAGAGCTCGATTTTGTGAAGGAACGTATCGTCAAGGTCATTGAACAGGTAACCACTGAAAGCAATGATACGGTCGAATGCATGATCGGAACCATGATCGAATTACCGCGTGCCTGTTTGCGCGCGAGCGAAATTGCGGAAGCGGCCGAGTTCTTCTCATTCGGAACGAACGACCTGACACAAACAACGTTTGGCATTTCCCGTGACGATGCGGCGACATTCCTGACACCTTACGAAGCGAAAGGTCTGATTGAGCGTGATCCGTTCGTGTCACTCGATCCATTGGGTGTTGGCGAGTTGGTATCCATGGGGGCCACGCGGGGCAGGGAAACGCGACCAGATATCAAGCTTGGTATTTGTGGTGAACATGGCGGTGACCCGGACTCGATTTACTTCTGTGAAGATATCGGATTGGATTATGTGTCCTGTTCGCCATTCCGTGTGCCTATCGCCCGGTTGGCAGCGGCGCAAGCTGCAATCAAAGCCAATGCGTAGTCAAAAGACGAGCGGGTAGGGCGGAACCCTAAACAAGACCGAGTTCGCTTGCGATGCGGGAGAGTTCAACCGCATTGCCGCCACCTGTCTTTTCCCGAAGTGTCAGTCGATGGCTTTCAACCGTTCGCACCGAAATCTGCAGCTTCTCTGCGATCGCTTTGTTTTTCGACCCTTGCGCGATTTCGGCGAGCACCTCTTTTTCGCGGACAGACAAATTGTACGGACATCGTGTGGTTTGCGGCGCGTCACTCTGAGGCGAAAAGGTCTGTGATATTTTGGAGCCCAGATATGTCCCGCCATTATGTATCGCTTTGACCGCTATATCCATTTCTTCCCGGGATACGTCTTTTAGCAGGTATCCCTTAGCCCCAATTCGAAGAGCCTCATTCACATATTCCGGGTTATCGT
>CAWUJX010000071.1:0-14663 GCA_963922635.1 uncultured Hyphomicrobiales bacterium
GTATCTAATGTTCGCTCGGAAATTCCAGATGCTCCGATCATCGGATTTCCCAAAGGTGCAGGAATGCAATATTTTGGATATCGTGAAGATACAGCGATCGATGTTCTAGGTCTCGATTGGTCGGTCCCGATCAAACAGGCAGTTGAACTCCAAAAATCCGGCCCGGTCCAGGGGCTTCTTGATCCGTTGCGTCTCATTGCGGGCGGCGATGCTTTGAATAAGGGTATTGACGAAATTATGGACAATCTCGGAAGTGGCCCATTGATCTTCAATCTCGGTCATGGAATCACACCTCAAACTCCAATTTCTCATGTAGAACAACTACTTAGCAGGATAAGAGGCTAGTTTTATATGTATGAATGGGTGAAGGTTATTCATCTTTTGGCAGTGATCAGCTGGATGGCTGGTCTTTTATATTTGCCACGATTGTTCATTTATCATTTCGATGCCGATTTGGGTTCGGTTCAATCCGAGACTTTCAAAGTGATGGAACGGCGTTTGCTGAAAGCAATCATGACGCCGGCGATGATTGTGAGTTGGATCTTTGGTTTATGGCTTGCTTACATGACAGCTGCACATTTGGAGGGCTGGTTTGCAGCAAAGTTCCTCCTGGTGATCCTCATGAGTGCGTTCCATGGCTTTCAAGCACGATGGGTGAAAGAGTTTGCGGCGGACCAAAGGCGTCATTCGACGAAGTTTTATCGCGTCGCCAACGAAGGTCCCACATTACTCATGATTTTTATTGTGATTCTGGTTGTCGTAAAACCGTTTTAGAGATCTCGAATAATTATTCTTGAGAGAATCACTTTTTGCGGGTATCTTGCGTGCAATCCTACCAATGCCGTGTTGTTGATGATGAGTATCCGACACGTATTCCAAAATTCATAGAAAGAGAAACTTCATGGAACAAATGAAGCTTCAGGACCTCAATTCGAAGAGTCCCACAGATCTGGTAACGTTTGCAGAGGGCCTCGAGGTCGATAATGCGAGCACCATGCGCAAGCAGGAATTGATGTTTGCGATCCTTAAGAGCCTTGCTGAACAGGATGTGGAAATTATCGGCGAGGGCGTGGTCGAAGTTCTTCAGGACGGGTTTGGTTTTTTGCGGTCTGCAAGCGCCAATTACCTGCCTGGACCCGATGATATTTATATTTCGCCATCGCAGCTTCGTCGTTTTTCGTTGAAAACGGGTGATACTGTCCAAGGCCCAATCCGCAGTCCAAAGGACGGTGAGCGGTATTTCGCGCTTCTCAAAGTTGATACGATTAACTTTGAAGATCCGGAAAAAATTCGCCACAAGATTCATTTCGACAACCTCACTCCGTTATATCCGGATGAGAGATTTGCGATGGAAATCGATGATCCGACTAAGACCGACATGTCGGGGCGGGTTATTGATCTGGTGGCACCGCTTGGTAAGGGGCAACGAGGTCTGATCGTGGCGCCGCCAAGAACCGGTAAAACCGTGCTTCTACAGAATATCGCGCATTCAATTACAGCTAATCACCCAGAGAGCTATCTCATTGTCTTGCTCATTGATGAGCGGCCGGAAGAAGTAACGGATATGCAGCGTTCGGTTAAGGGCGAGGTAGTGTCGTCGACTTTCGATGAGCCGGCATCGCGGCACGTACAAGTGGCTGAGATGGTGATTGAGAAGGCTAAGCGATTGGTGGAGCACGGTCGGGATGTGGTTATCCTGCTGGATTCCATCACCAGGCTAGGCCGCGCCTATAACACCGTGGTTCCTTCATCCGGTAAGGTTCTTACGGGCGGTGTGGATGCAAATGCTTTGCAGCGGCCGAAGCGTTTTTTCGGTGCGGCCCGAAATATCGAAGAAGGGGGGTCTCTGACAATCATCGCAACCGCATTGATTGATACCGGTAGCCGTATGGACGAAGTTATCTTTGAAGAATTCAAGGGTACAGGTAACTCAGAAATTGTTCTGGATCGGAAAGTTGCGGATAAGCGCGTATATCCATCCATGGATATCTTGAAGTCAGGAACCCGGAAGGAAGACCTCCTTGTGCCGAAGGAAGACCTTCAGAAGGTGTTTGTACTCCGTCGTATTCTGTCTTCAATGGGTACTACTGACGCGATTGAGTTTTTGATTGATAAATTGAAGCAGACAAAGACCAATAGTGAGTTCTTTGATACGATGAACACTTAGAAGCTTTGTCAGTGGAGATTATATGTCTCCAGCGATCATGATGCTCCGTGTTTCACGTGAAACAATTGCGTTCCATAGGATAAAAACCAATGGAATTGGGATTTAATTCTGACACGATAGTTGCGCTATCTACGGGCGGTCTGCCATCCGGGGTGGCAGTCGTTCGTGTTTCTGGGCCAGCCGCAGAAAACTTGCTCCAGAAAATGATCGGTGAGCTTCCACAGGCGCGGAAAGCGACTGTACGCGGTATCTATGATCTGCATGCAGATGCATTGATCGATGAGGGGTTGGTCATATGGTTTCCAGGGCCCCATAGCTTTACTGGTGAAGACTGTGCAGAATTTCAGGTTCACGGAAGTAAGGCTGTGGTTTCGAAGCTTTTGGATGCGCTATGTGCGTATCCTGCCGTTAGATTAGCGGAAGCTGGGGAATTCACTCGTCGGGCATTTCAATCGGGTAAGTTGGATTTAACCGCTGTGGACGGCCTGTCTGATCTGTTGGCCAGTGAGACCGAGGCGCAGCGGAAGCTAGCTCTCACGCAAAGTCAGGGTGCATTACGCGATCTTTACGAGGATTGGCGGCGCAGGCTTATAAAGGTCCGCGCACATGTGGAAGCCGAGTTTGATTTCTCTGATGAAGAGGACGTTCCCACCGATATCTCAAGCTACGGTTTGCAATTGCTGAAGTCTGTGGCTGCGGAGATTGAAGCCCATCTGGCAGACAACAAATTAGGGGAGATCATTCGGGACGGTTTCCAAGTTGCGATACTTGGCGCGCCTAATACGGGGAAGTCCAGTCTTTTGAATGCGCTTGTTGAACGAGATGCAGCGATCGTAACGGATCAGCCGGGGACGACGCGAGACATTGTTGAAGTTCAACTCGATCTTGAGGGATATAAGGTTGTCTTGTCTGATACGGCGGGGATTCGTGAGACAAGTGATGCGATTGAAGCCGAGGGCATTAAGCGGTCAATCGAGAGGGCTAAAGAAAGCGATCTTATCCTGCTACTAAAGGACCCCTCAAGTGATGCAGCCGAAGTGCCGTTTCCCGAAGGCGTTGATGTACTCAGGGTTATATCTAAAGATGACGATGGGAAGTCAGAAGCGATAAGTATATCTGTGCGGACAGGGCATGGACTCGGGCGCTTATGTGACGAAATCGTACGAAGGATTGAAGCTAGAGGTTCCACGGAGAGGAGATTGCTTGTGACCCGAAAGCGCTATCGGGATGGTCTACAGAACGCCTTAAACCATTTACAAGCGGCATTGAGTACTGATCTCGATTTGGAGTTAAGGGCAGAAGAGTGCCGACTGGCTGGTGATTGTATCGGACGGATCACAGGTAAGATTGATATTGAAGATTTACTGGATGTTATTTTTGCCGAGTTCTGTGTAGGCAAATGATTCACGTGAAACATTTTTAATCCGTCTTTTAAGTGATTCACGTGAAACAATCCGATGCTGTTTCACGTGAAACAAAATGTCCCTCAAAACCCTTTGACCCGCAATTTTGGAATCGCTATGGACTCCCCATGAGACAGGAAAAGACATTCGATGTGATTGTTGTGGGCGGTGGCCATGCCGGAACAGAGGCCGCCAGTGCTGCTGCGCGCGCAGGAGCGAGGACTGCGCTAACCACTCACAGGCTTGATACAATCGGTGTGATGTCATGTAATCCAGCCATTGGCGGATTGGGAAAAGGGCATCTGGTGCGAGAGGTGGATGCGCTGGATGGCTTGATGGGTCGCGTGGCGGATCGTGGCGGAATTCAATTCCGTTTGCTTAATCGGCGAAAAGGACCAGCTGTGCGGGGTCCCAGAACGCAGGCCGACCGGAAACTGTATCGTCTGGCGATGCAGGAAGAGATTGCTGAAATTGGCGGGCTCTCGATAATCGAAGGCGCGGTAGGCGATTTGATTCTACACGGCGGCCAGGTGGCGGGTGTAATCCTTGAGAATGGTCAGGAATTTGCAGCGCGCGCTGTTGTTGTAACGACTGGAACGTTCTTGCGAGGCCTCATTCATATCGGCGAAAAAATGATTCCCGCTGGACGCATGGGTGAGGCGGCAAGCACCGGCTTGTCTGAAACTCTGGAGCGCGCCGGTTTTGCTCTGGCACGGCTCAAAACAGGCACACCAGCGCGTTTGGACACCCGGACGATTGATTGGTCAGGTTTGGAAATGCAAGGCGCTGACGAAGAACCTGTGCCGTTTTCAAGCCTCACAGAGAAGATTACGAACCCACAGATCGCTTGCGGTATCACGCGGACCACTCCAGCGACCCACAAGATCATTCAGGAAAACGTCTCACGGTCAGCGATGTATTCCGGGCAGATCGACGGTGTCGGCCCGCGATATTGTCCATCGATTGAAGACAAGATCGTAAAGTTTGGCGAGCGTAATGGACATCAGATTTTTCTTGAGCCGGAAGGTCTTGATGACATCAATGTTTATCCAAACGGGATTTCCACATCGCTTCCGGAAAGTGTTCAGAAGGATTTCATAGAAACCATACCTGGCCTTGAGAAGGCAAAAATTTTGCAGCCGGGTTATGCGATCGAATATGATCATGTGGATCCTCGTGAATTAAAGCCTACCCTTGAGACCAGAAAGATACCGGGATTTTTCCTCGCGGGACAGATAAACGGCACAACTGGTTATGAGGAGGCTGCGGCACAAGGTTTGGTTGCCGGGCTGAATGCTGCGCGTCTTGCCGGGGATCAGGACGGCGTCACCTTCAGTCGAACCAATAGTTACATCGGTGTCATGATCGATGATCTGGTCACGCGGGGAGTTACGGAGCCGTACCGGATGTTCACATCGCGCGCGGAATATCGTTTGTCCCTACGCGCCGATAATGCAGATGAGCGTCTAACATCACTGGGCATTGAACTGGGTATTGTTTCCAAGGAGCGTCGGACTTGGTTTGAATCGCGTGAACGTGCCATGTCAGAAGGCCGAGACCTTTTGCAGTCTCTCACATTGACGCCCAATGAAGCAGCGAAAGCAGGCCTGCACGTCAAGGAAGATGGCGTGCGGCGCTCGGCTTATGATCTGTTGTCCTATAATGATATTGATATCGCCCGGTTGAATCAGGTTTGGACTGAGTTGGAGAATCTTTCATCAGAAGTTATCGAGCCTCTGGAGATTGAAGCGCGTTACGCGGTTTACGTGGCGCGGCAGCAAGCGGATGCGGATTTGGTCCGTAAAGATGAGGACCGTGTGATTCCGGCAGAATTTGATTTCAAAGACTTGCCGGGGCTATCAAACGAACTTCAGCAAAAACTTTCGACAATCCGGCCGTCAAATATAGGGCAAGCAGCTCGAATTGATGGGATGACGCCCGCAGCGCTCACCCTGTTGCTTGCTCATATCACCAAGCGGAGCGCAGCTTCAGGTGAGCAGAAGGCCATATGATTTCTGCCCGGGACCGCGACACTATTCGCCAAATCTATCCTGTGTCCAATGCAGTCCTTGAGCGGCTCGAACTTTACGTCGCTCGATTGGCTGAATGGCAACGGAAGACCAATCTGATCGCGCCATCCACCTTGGATGATATTTGGGTCCGCCACATCGCCGACAGCCTACAATGCATAAGTTTGAAGCCAGATGCGCGAACCTGGCTGGATTTGGGTAGTGGCGGAGGGTTTCCCGGTTTGGTCATTGCGGCGGTAATGGCTGATCATGATGATGCTTCGGTCACGCTCGTGGAAAGTAATAACAAAAAGACTTCATTTTTATGTCAGGTAAACCGTCAGATGGGAGCTGCTGGAAAAGTGATCACATCCCGCATAGAACATGCGGAGGTCGGTGAGAAGCCATTAGAGATTGTGACCGCCCGAGCCCTGACGGCGCTGCCAAACTTGCTTGCTTTATCGAAGCGTTGGATTGAAGGCGGCGCGACGGGGCTCTTCCACAAAGGCCGGGAATATGAGCAGGAATTGGCAGAATGTGATGGTTTGTGGTCTTTCGATCTGGTACACCATTCAAGCAGGGTTTCTCCGGAATCGGTGATCCTTGAAATCTCGAATTTGATGCAAACGACAGGACAGGCACCCCATGCCTAGGATTATCACGGTTGCAAATCAAAAGGGCGGTGTTGGTAAAACAACGACTGCTATAAATCTTGCGACTGCGTTGGCCGCTATCGAAAAGACAGCGCTTGTCATCGATCTTGATCCGCAAGGTAATGCCAGCACGGGACTGGGGATCGACAAGGAGGATCGTGATGTCTCCACATATGATCTACTGGTCGGAGAAGCCAAGCTTGCGGAGACCATGAAGGCGACTGCGGTTCCGCGATTGTTTGTTGCACCATCGACGCTGGACCTACTTGGTGTTGAGATGGAAATCGCCAATATGAAGGACCGAGCTTTTCGTCTAAAGAATGCAATACAGGAATATAGTCCTAGATCAGATGCGGTTGACTACATACTGGTGGATTGCCCACCTTCGCTTAATCTCTTGACTGTGAATGCTATGGCAGCAGCTGATTCAATTTTGGTGCCGCTTCAGTGTGAGTTCTTTGCGCTCGAAGGTTTGAGCCAGTTGATACAGACTGTTGATCAGGTGAAGCGGACTGTGAATCCCGATCTGGTGATCCACGGTATCGTGATGACGATGTTTGACAAGCGGAACAATCTCGCTGGGCAAGTGGTAGAGGATGTGCGCGAGTTCATGGGCGACAAAGTCTATGACACAATTATCCCTAGAAATGTTCGGATATCGGAAGCGCCATCCTACGGAAAGCCGGCCCTTTTGTATGACCTCGATTGCGCCGGTAGCCAAGCATATCTTCAACTTGCCTCGGAAGTGATCAAGCGGGAAAAACAATTAGTGGCAGCGTGAAGCTGCTCCGAAAATCAGAGTGAAAATAATGTCTGAAGAAAACTCCAAGAAACGATTGGGCCGCGGCCTTGCGGCATTGATGGGTGATCTTGATCAGCCCGTGTCTGCTCCTGCTGAAGAAGCCAAAGCAGCGCCTTCAGAAATTGCGCGTGGAGAACGGATTGTGCCGATTGAGAAAATTCGTGCGAATCCGCAGAACCCGCGTCGGTTCTTCTCGCCCAGTGATCTCGATGATCTTGCAAACTCCATTCGGGAACATGGTGTTGTGCAGCCAATTCTGGTGCGTCCTGCGCGGGGTGAAGATTTAGGTGGCGCTGAATATGAAATCATAGCCGGTGAACGGCGTTGGCGTGCGGCACAGAAAGCTGCAATCCACGAAGTTCCGATCATTATTCGGGATGTGGAAGATAAGCAGGCACTCGAATTAGCCATCATTGAAAATGTCCAACGGGCTGATTTGAATGCGGTCGAAGAGGCGCTTGGTTACCAGCAATTGATCGATGAGTATGACTATACGCAGAATGATCTGGCACAGGTGATTGGGAAAAGCCGTTCCCATGTGGCGAACACATTGCGTCTTTTGAAACTTCCAGATTCTGTCCGAGAACTTGTCAGCGATGGAAGTTTATCCGCCGGTCATGCACGAACACTGGTCACTGCCGATAATCCGGGAGATTTGGCAAAGCGGATCGTCTCAGAGGGTCTGTCTGTTCGTCAGGCGGAAATGCTCGCACAAGGTCCGCTTGAAACAAAAAGTGCTACTGGGTTAAAATCTAAAACACCAAAGTCTGCCGATGTGCGTGCGGTTGAACAGCGGCTTGAAGAATGCCTCGGTCTTAAAATTGATCTCCGCCATTCGGATAATCAAAACGGTGAGCTTCGGATAAAATACAAAACGCTCGAACAGCTTGATGATGTGTGTCGGCGTCTGGAATCGTGATTCTGATTTGTCTCAGACTTTAGATTTGAAACCCGGACTGACGGGCCAAGTCAGCTAAATCCACTTGTGGTCTTGGTCCGATGTGCTGGATCACTTCGCCTGCCGCAAGGCCGCCTAATCTTGCGCAATCGGCAAAAGACTTTTCGTGGGTTAATCCGTATAGAAATCCTGCAGCGTAGAGGTCACCCGCACCTGTTGTATCTATCAGGTTTTCTATGGGGTAAGCATCGATCTCCAAACTACGCTCACGTGTGATTACCATTGAACCTTTCTCCCCAAGTGTAAGTGCTGTGAGCGTGCAGTCGTTGCGTACGGCGTTGATGCCTGTCTTCAGGTCTGATGTCTGGTAGAGCGATTTGAGTTCGGCCTCGTTGGCAAAGACGATATCCACGCTTCCGGAACGCATCAGTTCCAGGAATTCATCCCTGAACCTGTCCACGCAAAATGAATCCGAAAGGGTCATTGCCACTTGTCGACCGCTTGCATGGGCGAGCCTTGAAGCCTCCCTGATTGCCTCTTTGGCGTTTTCCGGGTCCCACAAATATCCTTCGAAATAGGTGATCTTTGCGCTTTGCACGAGCCTAGGGTCGATATCTTCCGCCCGCAATTCTGTGCAAGCGCCGAGGTAGGTGTTCATGGAGCGTTCGCCGTCAGGTGTGACAAAAATCATGGATCGGGCAGTGGTTGCGCCAGCCTCGAGTGGCTTGGTATCAAAAAACCCTCCTATGGCTTGCATATCATGCCTGAAAACTTTTCCGAGGTGATCGTCAGCCACTTTACCGATATAGGCAACATTCCCACCAAGGCTCGCAATGCCAGCGGCTGTGTTGCCGGCGCTACCGCCAGAGGCCTCCGTGGCAGGTCCCATCACCGAATAAAGGTGTTCCGCCCGGTCCATATCAATCAGGTTCATCGCCCCTTTGATGATGTTTTCTGTGACCAGAAACTGGTCATTGCAGCGGCTGATAATATCGACAATTGCATTGCCGATGGCGAGTACATCATACGTGGCTTGGGTCATTGGGGAGTTCCTTTTCGGTTTGCTTAACTGTCGAGGATTCAAAAGGAAAGCCCAAAAACAGGCTAGGTACGTTGCGATATTGGGATCCGGTTCTTATGTCGTTGAGAGGAAGGATGTAACCATTGATTATTCAATCCGTCAGCCAAGCCTTTAACGGGCTATTCGACCAGCGCTCCCGAAGTGTTGTCCTGAAGTCTGTGGGCATTACCATCGTATTGTTTTTTGTAGTTTGGCTTTTGATTGATCAGCTTTTCTCGGCCTTTGTTATTCCATTTTTGGACGATTGGACTTGGCTAATTACGGCCCTTGTTTGGATTACCGGAATAGGTTTGGTTATTGGTGCGGGGTTTCTGCTGGCACCTGTCACGGCGGTGTTTGCCGGTCTTTTTCTTGATGAAATCGCGGAACAAGTTGAACGGGATCAATATCCGCAAGATCCGGTCGGACGTCCGATGCCCTTGGCGCTGGGTGCAGTACTCGCATCAAAATTTGCACTTCTCGTTCTCGCCGCAAACTTCCTCGCCTTGCTTTTAGTTTGGCTGGCTGGCTTTGGCGTGGTGATTTTCTTTCTTTTGAACGGATACTTGTTGGGCCGTGAATATTTTCAGTTCGCTGCCATGCGATACCGTTCCGAAGCGGAAGCGCGGGCTTTGCGTAAAAAATATTCATTTGAGGTTTTTGCGGTGGGCATGGTGATAGCAGGTTTTATCAGT
The DNA here is from genome assembly GCA_963922635.1 of uncultured Hyphomicrobiales bacterium. Classification (GTDB taxonomy): domain Bacteria; phylum Pseudomonadota; class Alphaproteobacteria; order Rhizobiales; family Rhizobiaceae; genus JAALLB01. The sequence goes on from CAWUJX010000071.1 coordinate 9,688, forward strand.
ATCCCGATTTTAAATCTGCTCACACCAGTCTTTGCGGCCAAGGCTATGGTCCACCTGCATAAGGCTGTTTCGTTTAGCGACCGGCAACCGGGATAATCTGTTCTTCGATTGGAATTATCGGAGCCGGTACGTCACAGGTTTTCTCTTTTGACTTACAGATATCCGCGATGATGCAAAGTTCGCATTTGGGTTTACGGGCAACACAGGTATAGCGGCCATGCAGGATCAACCAATGGTGGGCATGGTAGAGAAACTCTTCGGGGATGACCTTCATCAGGATCGCCTCCACATCATCGGGCGTCTTGGCGGGTGCCAGTCCGGTCCTCATGCCAATTCGTAATATATGGGTATCCACCGCCATGGTCGCCTGACCGAACGCCATGGACAAAACCACATTTGCCGTTTTTCGACCAACTCCCGGAAGCGTCACCAGTTCTTCTCGCGTTTGTGGGACGACGCTGTTGAAATCATCGACAAGCTTTTGGCTCAACGCGATTACATTCTTTGCTTTGTTTCGGTAAAGCCCGATCGTTTTGATGTAGTCACGCACTTTATCTTCGCCCAGCGCGAGCATTTTTTCCGGTGTATCCGCGACCTTGAACAATTCTTGTGTGGCGCGGTTAACGCCAGCATCGGTCGCCTGTGCCGAGAGTGCTACTGCCACTACCAGCGTATACGGGTTCACGTGGGCAAGCTCACCCTTGGGTTCCGGCCTTTGTTTTTCAAAGCGGGAGAAAATCTCATGAATTTCTTCCGGCTTGTATTTTGTTCTGGGAAGCCGTTTTTTCCGTGCGACCATTTTGGACTATCCATTTGTAGTTTGTGCGTTAAGTTGCAACCTATGAAATATGATGCAACCCGTGAAACAGACAATGGCAACGCCGGCGGCGATGACACAAAGCCGGATTTCGTTGCCGAGTTGACGCCCCATCGATCACTGGGGCCAAACGGCTTTCTGTTGTTGATGCTTCTTATCGGGAGCACTTGTTTTATATCGGGCATTATGTTTCTGGTGATTGGGGCCTGGCCGGTATTTGTATTTTTCGGTCTCGACATCCTGATTATTTTTATTGCCTTCAAAATCAATTATCGGGATGGAAGAGCCAAAGAGCGGGTTTCCATTGATCGTGATGTGTTGAAGATCGAGCAGTTCGACCCTGCCGGCCGCGTAAAAGAACACGTGTTTAATCCATATTGGTCACGGTTTGTCGTAGACCGTCACGAGGAATTTGGAATTACCAAGATGCAGATTGCCAGTCAGGGTAACAGTCTGACAATTGGCTCATTCTTGAACCCGATTGACCGTGAGAGTTTTGCGGTCGCGTTCAACCAGGCTTTAATTCGCGCGAAATCTTAAATTGGCCGCGCAAGTTTCGGGTGGCGGCTGGCATGAGTGCTCTTTAAGTTGGCCGTATGAAACACGATCTTCACAATCCAAAAGCGCAACGTTATGGCGGCCATATTCTTGATCCCGATGAGCGGGATGGCGATTACGCTCTGGTTCGCAGTGCCATCGAATTCCTCACATTCAATTGGCAGGAACAACCGTCGCTGAAGGAGCTTGCCCATCATTTGGGACTTGGTGAAACAGCAACGCAAAAACTTTTCACCCGATGGGCAGGATTGTCGCCCAAGGCATTCAGTCAGGCAATTACACTTGATCATGCGAAACGGTTGCTGCGCGATGAAGGTTTGCCCTTGCTGGATGCAAGTTTTGAGCTTGGCCTCTCATCACCCTCTAGGCTTCATGACCTCTTTGTTACCCACGAAGCGATGCCGCCAGGCATCTGGAAGGCAAAAGGAGCAGGTCTTACGATCAATTACGGGTTTGAATCCTGCCCTTTTGGTCAAGCACTTATCATGACCACGTTTGTGGAAGGAAAAGCGTCTTTGGTTGGTCTGGCCTTTTGCGATGCGGGAGAAGAAAAGCTTGCGCTTGAAGATATGCAGTCGCGATGGCCGAACGCCCGATATTCGCCAGATCAAGAAACGACCCATGCCTTTGCCACGCGGATTTTTGATCCAGATAAATGGTCTCCCGAAACACCGCTTCGCGTTACGTTGATTGGAACTGATTTTCAAATCAGGGTTTGGGATACGTTATTAGGAATAGGTCTTGGCAAAGCTAAAACCTATTCTGATATTGCCGATGCTATTAAAAACCCTAAGGCAGTTCGGGCCGTGGGCGCCGCCGTTGGTCGAAACCCCATCTCGTTTGTGGTTCCATGCCACCGGGCGCTCGGCAAATCAGGTAGTCTGACCGGGTATCATTGGGGTCTTACCCGCAAACAAGCAATGTTGGGCTGGGAAGCGGGGGTGACGCGAAGCTGAGTTCAGTCGGTTGGCTGAATTTTAATTGTCACAACGCCACGGGCGACGGGCTTGTCTTCGTCGTCTTGCCAACAGGTAACATCCACAACGCTTAACCTTCTGCTGATCCGTTGTATTTGAGCTCGAGCATGTAAATCGACGTCGCGGGTTATGCGCAAGTAATCGATGGCATTCGACGTGATCATCAAGTCCGCGTCTTCACCAATCGCTTTTCGGGTTTCCGCTTCAGCACAGACTTCAATCATTGAACCACTCACACCGCCGTGCAGAGAGCGGATAAATATGTTTCCGAGGTGATGTTCAGCAAAGTGTGTTTTGTATGTGGAAGGCTCAGACCCCAATTCCACCTGAAGCCATTGGCCAACACCTGTATCAAGCATGCTTGTCATGATTTCACCTGCAGAGGTTTGCTCGCCGTTCCGATCATGAATGTGGCAATGGCCGTGGAGAGCAATGCGTCTGTATCCATCGAGCGAATTTCGCCCGATACATAGCAAATCGAGTTCGCCTCACCATTGACCGTTGCCGTACAGATTATACGCTCACTGATACCGGCAGCCTGAAGATGGTTACACGCAAGTTTAACCGTCGCAATCGGTTGCGGTTTTTCAAGTTCGCCAATCGCCGCTGAACCCATCACCGTATCCAAAAAAAGAGTATGAAATCCCACATGGACATAGGTTTCATCCGCATCTGCAAAACTGGCAGGCGCATCCACTTCCACTTTCAGGGTTTTGCCGACCGCCGCATGAAACTTCATATTCATGACTGCGGTTAAAGGGTGTTTGTCCGTGAACAGTAACTGTGCTGGGTGAACAGCTTCACTCATGGTTTGAGTTCCAGAATTTCCTTGGAAGCCACGGTCGTATCAGCATTCAGTTCGTAGATGATCGGCACACCTGTTGCCAAATTCAGGCTGGTGATGGTTTCCGGTGTCATCTTATCAAGAACCATAACTAATGAGCGAAGTGAGTTGCCGTGCGCTGCAACCAAAACGGTTTCACCAGCCATGGCGCGTGGCAGAATATCAGTCATATAATAGGGCCAAACTCTTGCGCCCGTATCCTTCAGACTCTCCCCTTCATCCCCTGGCGGTGGGGTATCGTAGGACCTGCGCCAAATATGCACCTGCTCTTCGCCCCATTTTTCACGGGCATCGTCTTTATTGAGTCCGGCAAGGTCACCATAGTTGCGCTCGTTGAGAGCAATGTCCCGTATCGTTTCGAGATCAGACTGGCCCACACCATCGAGGATGTGTTGACAGGTTTTTTGTGCCCGTTGCAGTTCACTGGTAAAAGCCACATCGAATTTCAGGCCTTTTTCCGCCAGCACTTTTCCTGCGGCGATTGCTTCTTCATGGCCAAGGGGTGTCAGGTCAGGGTCACGCCAACCAGTGAAGAGATTTCGTTTGTTCCATTCGCTCTGTCCGTGCCGAACGAGTACGAGTTTGCGAGCCATGATTTTCCTTTTATATAAAAAAGCGGTTAAAGTCCTAATACATCACGCATTGAGTACAGGCCGTTTGGTTTGTCTTTTGCCCAAACTGCCGCCTTCACAGCGCCGGATGCGAAAAGCGATCGATCTTGTGCTTTGTGTGTCAGCTCAATGCGCTCATTATCGCTGGCGAAAATAACGGAGTGATCACCGATCACCGCACCGCCGCGTAAGGTGGCAAAACCGATGGTGCCCTCTTCCCTTGCACCGGTGATGCCGTCGCGGCTGCGCACGGCATTATCGTTAAGATCGATATCCCGCCCGCTTGCAGCTGCATCACCCAAAAGCAAAGCAGTTCCTGATGGGGCATCCACTTTTTTACGGTGATGCATTTCGAGGACTTCGATATCAAAGTCTTTTGCTGACAAGGCTGCTGCTGCTTGTTCAACCAAAATTGCCAAGAGATTTACCCCAAGGCTCATATTGCCTGATTTCACGATGGTTGCGTTGGCCGCCGCTTTCTCGATTGCCTGGTCTTCTTCTGCCGTGCATCCGGTCGTACCAATGATGTGAAAACAGCTTGTGCCTTCAAGCCTTTGGGCGAGGGCAACACTTGCGGCGGGGCTGGTAAAGTCGATAATGCCATCAGCCTCGGATATGACCGCATCAATATTGTCAGTGATCGGTATATCATTGTTGCCGATCATGGCGAGAGAGCCTGAGTCTTTACCGAGTGCGTCAGAGCTGCTTCTTTCAAGCGCACCGGTAAGGATCATGCCGTCAGAATTGTGTATTGCCTGGATGAGTGCAGCACCCATTCTGCCGCCAGCGCCGCAGACTGCCAGTTTTAAGTCACTCATGATGCATCTTTCTGTTGCGGGATGCCTTCACCGATCCCGTGCAACCGGGCATAGGTTTCTGATTTGCGCTTCATGAGCGTGGCGTGTTTGCCTTCCTGGGTGACTTGTCCGTGTTCAATCACATAGATTTTGTCGGCATTGCGAATGGTGGAAAGGCGATGGGCCACAACGATGGTTGTTCGCCCCTTGACCAGTTTCTCCAATGCCTGCTGAACAAGTTTTTCAGATTCATTGTCGAGGCAGATGTTGCTTCATAGAGCAGAAGGATTGGCGCGTTCAGCAAAAATGCGCGCGCTATAGAGAGACGTTGTCTTTGCACGCCGGACAGGTTGACCACCATTTCCCCAACCA
>CAWUJX010000072.1:0-14469 GCA_963922635.1 uncultured Hyphomicrobiales bacterium
GAGGAAACGACCAAAGCCCGTGACCCGAACAAGGTTGGCCTAAAGGAAAACATCCGGCAGGCCGGCATGTCTGTCACCATGGGCCAATTCTATGTCTATAGTGTCCTTTTCGGGATTGTTTTCTCGGTTGTGGTTTTCTTTGCGTCCGGCAACCCGATGGTTGGTGGTGCGGCACTTGTTATCGGCATATTAGGCGTTCCTCGTTGGTTTGTGGGCTTCAAGCGCAAGCGCCGGATGAACGCGTTTCTGGAAGAGTTTCCAAACGCTGTGGACGTGATTACCCGCGGTATCAAAGCGGGTTTGCCGCTCAATGATTGCCTTGGGATTATTGCGACTGAAGCAAAAGAGCCGGTACGCACGGAATTCAAAAAGGTCCTCGAAACCCAGCAGATGGGCGTTCCGATGACCGAGGCGATCTTGAAGCTTTACAAAAACGTGCCGCTCACCGAAGCAAACTTTTTTGGCATTGTGATCTCAATCCAGCAAAGCGCCGGTGGTAACTTGTCGGAAGCGCTCGCGAACCTTTCGAAAGTGCTGCGCGACCGCAAGAAAATGAAGGCCAAGATTGTGGCCATGTCGTCGGAAGCCAAGGCTTCTGCCATGATCATTGGTGCGCTGCCGGTGATCGTGACGCTTCTCATTTACATCACAACCCCTGCTTACATCTCGCTGCTTTTCACTCATCAGACAGGAAACCTCATTTTGCTTGGTTCCGCCATTTGGATGGGTATCGGCATTATGGTGATGAAGGCGATGATCAATTTCGACTTCTGATCGCAGAAAGCTAAAGGAAACAAAACGCAATGGGCGCCCTTCTGGGATCAATCACTGAACCACAGGTCCTGCTGTCAATCCTGGCAGCGGTTGCGGTGTTTGCGACGATCATTACGCTTACTCTGCCATTGCTCCAGAAGGATGAGCTTGGCGAGCGGATGAAAACGGTTGCCGTTGAGCGTGAGAAAATCCGCATGCGTGAACGCGCGCGCTTGGCTGAACAGCAAAAGAAGGGCAGCCTCAAACAGTCGAACAACGGCGCGATGCAGGAGTTCGTCGACAGGTTTAATCTTAAAAACGCGGTCACGGATGAAGGCACGTTCAACAGCCTAATGATGGCGGGTTATCGCCAGCAGTCCCACCTCACCACATTCATCGTGTTGAAAATTGCCATGCCAATCGTGTTTGGCCTGGTGGCATTGTTCTACCTGTTCTTCATCTCCACTGAGGAACGTACTTTATTCATGAATTTCGCCGTGGCGTTGTTTGCCATGGCTGCAGGATTTTACCTGCCGTCCATTTTGTTGAAAAACAAAATCGAGAAACGTCAACTATCGATCCGCCGCGCCTGGCCGGATGCGCTTGACCTGATGTTGATCTGTGTGGAGTCGGGCATGTCTTTGGAAGCGACCATGAAGAAGGTCGCCATTGAAGTGGGTATTCAGTCTTCTGAACTTGCTGAAGAACTAACGCTCACCACAGCTGAATTATCGTTCTTGCAGGAGCGTCGCCAGGCGCATGAAAACTTCGCTAGACGGACGGGCCTTGAACAGGTGAAAGCTGTGACCATGGCGCTGATTCAGGCGGAACGCTACGGTACACCACTTGCGACCGCGCTGCGCGCCCTTTCTCAGGAAAGCCGGGATATGCGTATGGCGGAAGCGGAAAAGAAAGCCGCAGCCCTGCCTCCGAAGCTAACCGTTCCAATGATTATTTTCTTCCTGCCGGTTCTCTTTGCCGTCATCCTCGGCCCGGCGATGATTCAGATCTCCAACATGTAAGAAGGCTTGCCGAATCCAAGCTGGGGCTCAATCGGATTCGTGGTAATTCGCACTTAACTAAACGCACGTTGAAGGACGCGCATGTGCCACGTTCTCCAACCGTCGGTCTCTTTTATCGGGTGTTTAGTTTGTGGCCTGCTGCGGTTCGTCCGTATTTTTCAACAGGTTCCATGCGCCCTGCTGGGAGAGCATTTCACGCAGGAATGCGATGTTTTCCTGCGCCTCGGCTGCGGGAAGTTCCCCGCGAGCGATATTTTCTGCTTCTTGGAAATTACCCTGCAGACCTACTACGAGGGCGAGGTTCTGGCGCACACGGCTGTCAGCGCCCGGTTGCTTGATTGCTTTGCGCAGGAAAGTTTCCGCACCGCGCAGGTCACCGGTTAGAACGTAGGACATTCCCATGTTTGACAATACGGAAGGCTCGTTCGGTACGATATCGAGGGCTCTTCGGTAATAGACCCGGGCTTGCTCAGACCGGTTTAATTGATCAAGGATCGCACCTTGGGCAGAAAACAGGCTCCAATCCGGACGGTCCGGGCGCTGCGCCCGTTCAATCACTTTCAGCGCTTTCGCCAAATCTCCGGTGGAGGCGAGCGCCTTTCCGTAGGCTGACAAGACGTCATTATCTTCCGGGTGCTTGATCACCATTTGCTGCATGACAGCAAGCGCTTGTTCGTTTCGCCCAATCTTTCGCAAAACGTTGGCATAGGTCAGGCCGATGTTTTTGTCGGTGTGATTGCGCTCATACTTGTCTCCCAGCATGCGAGCGGTTTGCTGCAATTCAGGAAATGACATTTGCTCAATTGGCTTGCCATTCGTTCGGATGGAGCCGGTGGTGACCGGGTCCTTCGCGCAGGCTGATACCAGCATCGCACATGCAAGAGCCAGAGCTATCGCGCTAGATGATTGCAAAGTCCGCCTGTTCCCCATGGTCAAATCGCCTAATCCGAATGAAAATAACTGTGAACGAGTTTGATTCCCCTAAATAAATATTCTGTTAACCCTAATGGTTCGTTAACGTGGATAGGATCATGAAATTTGGAGAGCTGGAATGACCGGGCTGCTTTTATCGAACGCTAAATCGAAAACCATACCGGTCCGCGCCGTTAAGCCCGCCGATATGAGCGCTAAAACCTCACCCCTCTCCGAATTTGAAACGTCACTCGCAAAAAGCCACGGGTTCAAAGGTGCCAAAGGCTCCGTGTTGGTGCTTCCCGATCAGAGCGGAAAAACCCAAAGCATTCTGTTTGGAACAGGAGACGTACCGTTTGGCCTAGATACGGGTGCATTGCCGGCCAAACTTCAGAAAGGGAACTATCGCCTTGAAGGCGATTTTGGTGATCCGTTCCTTGCTCATCTCGGCTGGGTGTTGGGTGGTTATCGTTTCACCCGATATTCCGGTACGCCGCTTGAAGCAAATCTCGTTCCGGACAAAGCGATCGATCGCGATGCATTGGCAAGAGAAGGCGAAGCGGTCTTTCTTGCCCGGGATCTGATTAACACGCCCGCAAATGACATGGGGCCCGAAGCGCTCGAACAGGCTATCCGCAAACTCGGACGAACCCACAAGGCGACCGTAACCGTTGTCAAAGGCGAAGTGCTTTTGAAAAAGAACTTTCCCATGATCCACGCGGTGGGCAGGGCAAGCGTGGATGCGCCCCGGTTGATCGATCTGAAATGGGGGAATGCAAAACACCCAAAGGTTACTCTGGTTGGCAAGGGCGTGATCTTTGATTCTGGTGGTTTGAACATCAAGCCCGGAAACTCCATGGCACTCATGAAAAAAGACATGGGCGGTGCCGCCAACACAATTGCCCTTGCGGGAATGATCATGGCTACCAACCTTCCCGTGCGATTGCGCTTGCTTGTGCCTGCCGTTGAAAACGCGATTGCCGGAAACGCCTTCCGCCCCGGTGATATACTGCCCAGTCGCGATGGGATGTCGGTTGAGATTGGAAATACTGACGCCGAGGGCAGGCTAATCTTGGGCGATGCATTGACGCTTGGCGATGAGGAAAAGCCCGAATTGATGATCGACATGGCAACGCTCACAGGTGCCGCGCGGGTGGCACTGGGCCCTGATCTGCCTCCATTCTACACTGACGATGATGCGCTTGCTCAGGAAATCGCCGCCAAAGCTGAGGAAGTTGCAGATCCTTTGTGGCGCATGCCGCTTTGGGAGCCCTATCAAAAGATGCTTGGGTCCAAAGTCGCCGACGTCAACCACATTTCCACCGGTGGTTTTGCAGGTTCAGTCACTGCCGCGTTGTTTTTGTCGAGGTTTGTCAAACACGCAAAGTCGTGGGCTCATTTCGATATTTATGGCTGGACGCCAACGGCAAAACCCTGGGCGCCCGTTGGCGGTGAGGCCCAGGGTATTCGCAGTTTGTTTCACGTGATAAAAGACCGATACGGGCGATGAGGAAGTTGTGTCGGCTTTCTTGATTAGCGAGATTATCCGATCGACACATGAAAGCACCCAATGCCTGACCTCCCGTTTTTCTCAGATACCGACGCCCGTTTGAACCTCTCTGCCCATAAAGCCTATTCACCCGCGGCGGAAGCTCGTGTGGCTATGGTGCAGGTGGCGTTCACAGAATTGCGCCCCAGCCCTGATTTTTTAGCGCCCATTGATACACAAGTCATGTATGGCGAAACGGTTCAATGCGCAGTGGTTCAGGATGGCTGGGCGCTGGTTCAAGCAGATCGTGATGGATATGTGGGCTGGCTGGAAGCGAAAACGCTGACGTTCACTTTCAAACCAGTGACCCATCTCGTGAGTGCCCAGCGCACATTTTTCTACCCGGAACCTGATCTCAAGCGACCGCATAAAGGCATGCGTTCCATGGGAAGCGGCCTCCATGTGGTAGGTCAGGAAGTCACTCGGGGTACGAAATACGCAATCCTTGATACGGGCGAAGCGGTGATCGAAAGTCACATTGTTCCGGTCGGCGAAACAGTCACTGACTATGTGAGTGTTGCGGAGCATCTGATTTTGACGCCCTATTTGTGGGCAGGGACAACCGCGTTTGGAATTGATTGCTCCGGCCTCGTGAAGCTTGCCATGTTCATGGTTGGCAAACATGTGTTGCGTGACTCAGATATGCAGGCTGCCACGATTGGCGGGGCGTTTGATCCGGGCAGCGATTATTCACAAGTTGAACGTGGCGATCTGATTTTCTGGCGCGGACATGTGGGTATCTGTCAGGGGGCGGCAGAAGACGGGACCCAGATGCTCATCCATGCCAACGGGCATACAATGAATGTGGCATCTGAGCCCCTTATTCCAGCGATAGACCGGATCGCGTACCTTTATGAAAGTCCGACCGCAGTTCGGCGCCCGTGAACAACCGCACCGTTTCGCAAATGCCCAAACTGTTGTTCGAGAACTCTGTCGACCGGTGTTCCTTGAAAATCTGGCAATAGCCTTTCCAGTTTTGTGCCATCCACGCGGTGTGGGGTGTTCCAAAGATAACGCATTTCCAAAATCTCATGCATTGGCTTGGAGAAAACACCCAGCATGCGGACCATCACCCACGGGATATTAGTGATTTTCACGGTTCTTTTGGTTGTCTTTGACAACATCTCGGCAAGCTCTGAGCCTGAGAATGTGTATCCCGCAAATCCGAATTCCTCGAACGATTTCAGTTCTTCGCGTTTTTCCGAAAGTTGAACCATGGCTCTGGCAGCATCAGGAAGATATGCCCAGGCATGCTCAATATCGGTACGGCCGGGATAAGCGATTTTGCCTTTGCTCAGACCCTTCGTAATATGAGACTCAAACCAATTGCCGGATTCTCTCACGTCAATGAAGTCACCGCATCTGAGAATGATGGTTTGCATACCTGTTTGTGATGCGGCCTTGTAGGCTCTCTCCATCTCGATCCGCAGCAATCCCTTTTTGGTTTGGGCAAGATGGGGCGTTGTTTCCCTGAGGACATCAGGCATCGCCTCGCCATAATTATAGATGTTTCCGGGGATCATGACCGTGCTGTTTGTGGCCCTCGCAACATAGGTGATGTTGCTCGTGAACACAGGCAGTTTGGCGGCCCATTGTTCATAGGGCGGGTGGACCGCATTTACGATGACCGTATTTCGATCGCATGCCCGCAACAGGTCGTCGCGATTTTCAATGTTACCAAAAACCCAGTTCACGCCGTTGCTGATTTCGTCCGTGGGTTTTGATCTCGCAAAACCGGTAACCTGCCACCCTGCATCATGATATGCCCGAATTGCAGCGCGTCCGAACTTTCCGTTTGCACCTAAAACAATGACTGACTTTTTCATATCTCTATCCTCAATTTGAATTTCTGATGAGGATAATCTATCAATTCAATATTAGCATATAAATTCTCTATAAATGGACATAAGTATTCAAAAATGAATGGTATCGATTGGACGCTGTTACAAACGTTTCTTGCGGTGGCAAAGCATGGTTCTTTCTCACAAGCGGCTCGTCGTGAGAACCTTGCTCAACCCACCATCAGCCGCCATATCGCTCAGCTCGAAGACGCGCTTGGTTACCGCACCCTTGAGCGCTCACGTTCGGGGATAACACTCACTCCGCAGGGGCAGGCCTTGCTTGAAAAGGCCAATGAGATGGCGCGTGCGGCTGCTTTGATAAGCCGGGGGGAGCGGAGCCCAGCGGAAAGTTTAAGTGGAACAGTACGCATCACCGCCAGCCGAATTGTGTCTACATTCCTTCTGCCGGATATGCTGTCCAAACTACGGCTTCAGGAACCGGAAATTGCAATTGAACTGATTGCTTCCGACGAGACCGATAACCTATTGCTGCGCGAAGCCGATATTGCATTGCGCATGTTCAGACCCTCCCAACCCGATGTGATCACCAAGCGTATTGCTGACCTTGAGATGGGCGCCTTCGCTTCCCATGAATATTTGAAACGCCACGGTGAACCAAAAAAGCCGATTGATATCCTTACTCATTCGGTGATCGGCTATGACCGTAGCCGCCTGATCATTGATGGGTTCAAACGGGCAGGCCTTACGGTAGACCGTGATTTCTTCGCCTTCCGCAGCGATGATCAGGTCGTATGTTGGAATATGGTTTGCGCCGGTTTCGGCATTGGCTTCAACCAAAAAGCTGTGGGTCGCAACGAAGCCCGCGTGGCGGAACTTAAGCATACGGGATTAATTGATAGTCTTCCGATTTGGCTCACAGCACATTCCGCCGTGAAATCCGACCCGCGGATCAGGCGGGTCTATGATTTTCTGGCCTCGTCTTTCAACGCGATAGTCTAGTAGCCGCTATTGCGGTCGACCACGTTCTGCAAGTCACCGCCTGTCTCATAGCGTTCGATTTGACGGTCCACATATTCGCCAAGGGCCACCACATCGGAAATGGAAGCGATATGCGGTGCAATGATCGCATTGTCGAAATCCCAAAGCGGACTTGTTTCCGACAGTGGTTCAATCTCAAACACATCGATGGAAGCTCCACCAAGGGTGCCATCCTCCAGACAGGAAGCGATGTCTGCTTCATTCTGGCTGCCGCCACGCCCTGCATTGATGAAGATTGGGGATGGTAAAATTGGATGCTTTGCCAGTTTTTCAAACAAGCCCCGGTTAAAGAAATGATGCGTGTCCGGGGTGTAGGGCAAGAGGCCCACGATATAATGGTTGCGGGCTAGAAACGTTTCCAACTCGCTCGCGCCGAAACACTCGATACCATCGATTTGCTTTTTGCTACGGCTCCACCCGGTCACGTTGAAACCAAGCATTTTCAGCTTCTGCGCACTGTCCGTTCCCAAGACGCCCATGCCCATGACCCCCACATTTACATCTCGGGCCTGAGGTTGAGGAAGCTCCTTCCATACGCGTTGCCGCTGAAGTGCATCATACTGACGTTGTTGCCTCAAATGCATGAGCGCCTGAAGACATACCCATTCGCTCATGCGATCGGTGAGCGTATCGTCCACCAGTCGCACCACGGGAATATGGTCCGGTAATTTCGGGTTTGCCAAAATCTTGTCCACTCCGGCGCCTGCATTAAAGATCACCTCAAGGTCCGGCATTTTGTCGAACAGGTCTTCGTCAAACTCCCACACCAGAGCATATTTAACGCCTGCAAGGGTATCGGGTCGTTCGCCCTTGCCCCAATTGATCACCGGGCGACCGCCAAGACCATCCTGCACATTGCCCAGTTTTTCGGTTTCAGCAAAATCCACGGAGAGCAAAAGCGGTGATTTTGTCATTGCTCGATTTCCTGTGATTTGATCGCCCGCATATCAAATGCCGCTGCCATCAGGGCCTTTGTATAATCCGTTTGAGGCCGGTCAAAAATATCATTAGCGCTTCCCTGTTCCACGACGCGGCCCTGTCGCATGACAATCACTTCATTGGCGAGCGCCCGGACCACTTTCAAATCGTGGCTAATGAACATGTAGGCAAGGCCGCGCTTGGCTTGCAGGTCCCGCAAGAGGTCCACCACCTGTGCCTGCACACTCATATCAAGGGCAGAGGTGGGTTCATCCAGCATGATGAATTTCGGTTCAAGTATAATGGCTCTTGCAATGGCGATGCGCTGGCGTTGACCCCCTGAAAATTCGTGCGGATAGCGATGGCGCGTTTCCGGGTCGAGGCCGGTTTCCGCAAGAGCATTGATCACAAGCTGCTCACGCTCAAGGTCCCTAAGGCCGGGCCGATGAATACCCAACCCTTCAGCCACAATATCGCCAACCGACATTCGCGGCGACAGGGATCCGTACGGGTCCTGAAACACCACTTGCATTTGATTGCGAAGCCCGCGCATCTGTTTGAACGAATAGGCGTCGATGTCTTTACCCACAAAGGCAATTTTGCCTTTGGAGGAGATCAATCGTGTGAGCGCCATTCCCAATGTGGTTTTGCCCGAACCGGACTCGCCCACGACACCGAGGGTTTGGCCTTCCCGCAATTCCAGCGAAATGCCGTCAACGGCTTTCACATGATCGACGGTCTTTCGCATGAAGCCTTCTTTGATGGGAAACCAGACTTTCACATCTTGCACAGTGAGGATGACTGGGGCTGAGGTATCCGACGCAGGAGGCTGCCCTTTGGGTTCGGAAGACAAAAGATGCTGCGTATAGGCGTGCTGAGGGCTTTTGAAGATCGTTTCGGTTTCGCCGCTTTCAACGATTTTGCCTTTCTCCATGACGCAACATTTGTCTGCAAAGCGCCGGACAATGCCAAGATCATGGGTAATGAACAGGATCGAAAGGCCTTTCTTCTCTTTTAACTCCGCAAGGAGTTCGAGGATTTGCGCTTGCACGGTCACATCAAGGGCAGTCGTCGGCTCATCAGCGATCAGCAGTTCCGGCTCGTTGGCAAGCGCCATGGCGATCATCACCCGTTGGCGCTGCCCGCCGGATAATTCGTGCGGATATGAAGTGAGGCGTTTCCTGGCGTCGCGAATTCCCACCTGTTCGAGAAGTTCCAACACCCGGTCACGTGCGGTCGCGCCGGACATGCCCTTGTGGAGAAGCAGGATTTCTGCAATCTGCTTTTCAATCGTATGGAGCGGATTGAGCGATGTCATGGGCTCCTGAAAAATCATCGTGACATCATTGCCGCGAACTTTGCGTAACTCTTCTTCGCTGGCCTGGAGCATGTCCTTGCCCTTGAACATGATTTGGCCCGATGGGTGACTTGCAGCCGGATAGGGGAGCAGTTTCAGGATAGAAAGCGCGGAAACCGATTTGCCGGAACCCGATTCCCCCACAAGCGCAACGGTCTCACCTTTGTTGATCGAGAACGAGATCTGATCAACGGCGGTCGTCGTATTTCCGCCTTGGGAAAACGCCACCGAAAGATCACGAATGTCGAGCAGGGTTTCTGACATGGCGGCTACCCGAACGTCTTTCTCGGGTCAAAGGCATCCCGCACCGCTTCTCCTATAAAGATAAGAAGAGACAACATCAGTGAGATCACGAAGAAACCGGAAAAGCCGAGCCATGGGGATTGCAGATTGTTTTGCCCTTGTTTGAGAAGTTCACCAAGAGATGCTGATCCGGGTGGCAGGCCAAACCCGAGAAAGTCCAGCGAGGTGAGCGTGGTGATGGAGCCGTTGAGGATAAACGGCAGGAAGGTGAGTGTGGCGACCATCGCGTTCGGCAATACATGACGCACCATAATCGTCCGGTTGTTGACACCCAGCGCACGGGCGGCGTTCACATATTCAAAATTTCGCGCACGCAAAAATTCTGCCCGCACGACGCCGACGAAACCGACCCATGAAAACAAGAGCAATATGGAAAGCAGAACCCAGAACCCCGGCGCCAGGACACCGGCGATGATCAGGATGATATAAAGAACTGGAATGGAAGCCCACGCTTCCACAAAACGTTGCATGATCAGGTCTATTCTACCGCCGAAATACCCTTGCACCGCTCCGGCGCTGATGCCGATGATTGCTGCGGACAAGGTCAGCAACAAGCCGAACAAGACTGATATCCGAAACCCGTAGATGACCCGCGCCAGCACATCGCGTGCCTGATCATCGGTTCCGAGCCAGTTCCAGTTCCCAAGCCTGCAAGCATTGTCTTCAGCGCCGTTTGGATATTGCGAGCAGCGTGTTTCGCGATCATACATCCAGCTTGGTTTCGATGGAGCGGGCTCGGGAACTTCCAACACTGTCGTTGTATAGGAATAACGGATTGGTGGCCAAATCGCCCATCCATGTTCGCGGAACGCTTCATCAATTTCGGGTATCCGATAATCTGTCTGGGGCAGAAACCCATCTTCGCCAAGAAACGTTTCCTCCGGATAATCATTCAGCAGGGGCGTGTAAATCTCGCCCTTGAAATAGACAAGAATTGGTCGATCATTCGCCAGAAGTTCCGAAAAGAGCGACAACACAAAGAGAACAAGGAAAATCCAAAGGGACCAGTACCCGCGCCGATTGGCTTTGAAATTTGAAAGCCTTCTCTGGTTGAGCGGTGAAAGAAACGGGCGCTTTTGGGAAGAGCCGGCGAGGGTAGTGGGTTCGCTCATCATACCTCCCGCGCTTCGAAGTCAATCCGGGGGTCGATCATGGTGTAGATGATATCGGAAATGAGCGTCATGATCATGCCGATCAGCGAGTAGATATAGAGCGTTCCGATAACCACCGGATAGTCGCGATCGACGATCGATTCAAATCCTAGCAGGCCCAGGCCATCCAGGTTGAAAATCACTTCAATCAAGACGGATCCGGTAAAGAACGACGTTACAAAAGCAGCCGGAAAACCTGCGATGATAATCAGCATGGCGTTCCGGAACACATGGCCGTAGAGCACTTTGCGTTCGGCAAGTCCCTTCGCCCGTGCTGTTTGCACATATTGCTTTCTGATTTCATCGAGAAACGAATTCTTCGTAAGAAGCGTATTGGTGGCAAACGCCGAAAGCACCATGGCCGTTAATGGCAGGGCCAGATGCCAGAAATAATCGATGATTTTCGAATACCAGGGCAGTTCGGAGAAGTTATCGGAAGTGAGGCCGCGTAACGGGAACCAATCGAAAAATGATCCGCCCGCGAAAAGAATGATCAGCATCACACCAAATAGAAAACCCGGAATGGCATAAGCGACGATCACCACGCCGCTGGTCCAGATATCAAAACTCGAACCATCACTCACAGCTTTTTGGATGCCCAGTGGAATGGAGATCCCATAGGACAGAAGCGTGATCCAAAGCCCCAGAGAAATCGATACGGGAAGCTTCTCGATCATCAGATCGATCACCGTTTGGTTTTTGAAATAGCTTTCGCCCAGATCAAATTGGGCATAGTCCCACAGCAATTTGAAGTATCGTTCATGAACCGGCTTATCGAGACCAAACTGTTGTTCGATCTTTGCAATGAATTCAGGGTCAAGACCGCGCGATCCGCGATAGGTGGAGGAAAAGTCTTTCCCCACATCAAGATCGGTTTCCACAGCTTGATTGCCATCACCACCGCCTGAAACCCTGTCGGTTGCCGATCCGCCCTGACCTGTTAAATCCGCAATGACCCGTTCCACCGGCCCGCCTGGCACAAACTGCACGATGACAAAACAAAGCGTAATGATCGCGATGATGGTCGGGATCATTAACAACAATCGGCGAAGGATATAGGCGCCCATTGGTTTGGATTATCCCCTCGGCATTGGGCAATCAGGCCTTTCCAATGGCCTTTGCCTTTTCCTCATCGAACCACCAAAGGCTCTCTACCGCAAAGGAATAATCCGGTTTGGGTTCTTTGAACCCGAACATATCCCAGTAAGCGACAGGGTGATTCGCTGCATGCCAATTTGGAATCCATAAATGCATCGGACGCAAGACCCTGTCGATGGCACGCAACAGCGTTGTGAGTTCGTCCCTGTCCGAAACTGTTTTCATGGTTTCCAGTAAACCATCAATGACAGGGGACTTAATCGCCGGATAATTGCGCGTGCCGTTTATATCCGCTGTTTCGGAGTGCAGGAAAAACCGCATGGATTCCGCCGTTGGCGTCGCACCAAAACGCGCAGCCACTCCGACCATGTCGAAATCATATTCATCGAGCCTTGCCTGAAACTGCGAAGGGTCCACCAGACGGATTGAGGGTTTTGCGCCAATCTTGGTGAGGTTTTCCACATAATTGCCGAGGACCCGTTCAAAGGTCGGCGACCGGATGAGGAATTCAATTTCCAGTGGCTCACCCGCTTCGTTCACAAGCGTGCCACCCTCGCGCTTCCAACCCGCCTGTTTCAACAAGCGGCTCGCATTGCGGAGTGCGTTCCGGTCATTGCCTCTCACGTCACTCACATAGGGAACGATGGCTTCGCCAAAGACTTCTTCCGGCAATTCGTCCCGGTAAGGCTCCAGCAGCTTCAGTTCGGCTTCCGAAGGCAAACCCTGCGCTTTGAACTCTGACGTCTCAAAGATTGAGGCTGAACGGTTATAACGATCAAAGAACTGGTTTTTGTTCGTCCATTCAAAATTGAAACAAAGCCCGATGGCTTCCCGCGTTCTTGGGTCAGCGAATTTTGCGCGCCGTGAATTGACCGCCCAGCCTTGCATGGTTGGGATGAGTTCGGATGGAAATTCGCGCAACAGGACGCGCCCGTCTTTCACCGCCGGGAAATTGTATTCCGTCGCCCAGATTTTTGAGGTGAATTCTTCACGCCATGTGATGTCGCCTTTCTTGAAGGCTTCAAACGGAGCAATCCGGTCCCTGAAAAATTCTATTCGCAAAATATCAAAATGATTGAACCCGACAGCGAACGGCATGTCCTTTGCCCAATAATTTTCATCGCGCTTATATTCAATGAACTTGCCCGCTTGTACGCGATGAACTTTCCATTGGCCCGAGGATACCGGTGGTGTCAGCGTGGAAGCATCAATCGGGTTTTCCTCGTGATAGGCCTTTGAAAGGATCGGAACACCCACAGCGCCAAGGATCGCGCGATCAGACTGTTCGCCATTAAACGTCAATTGGAAAACACTGTCTGACGTGGCTGTGGCGGAGGCCATATCCCGTAGGCTTTGGGCGAGTGCTGGATGACCCTGCTCTTTCAAAATGGTGTAGCTAAAAGCCACATCTTCCGCCGTTACTGCTGAGCCATCATGGAAGCGTGCTTCGGGCCGGATTTCAAATGTGTATGTGTTTCGGTCAGGCGAAATCTCGACACTGGAAGCAAGAGCGCAGTACAGAGAGTCGGGTTCATCCAATGCGCCGGTCATCAGTGAATCGTAACAAAGCTCCATGCGCGGCGGCGCATCCCCCTGCAGTACAAAAGAGTTCAGCGTATTGAATGTTTGGATGTTCTGGTTGAAAGCCCAGTTCGAAGGTGAGAAGGCAAACGTGCCGCCCTTGGGTGCATCGAGAGCAGCATCGTCAAAATGGGTATAGTTCGCCGGATATTTCAAATCGCCAAACGCAGACAGCCCGTGCAGCTTTTTGTTGGTCGGGTTTTGCGCAAGGGAGACGCTTGGCACAAGGCTTGCGAACGCGCTCGCAGCCGATGCCGATAAAAACTGTCTGCGGGTGAAAGGCGAATGCCACATGGGTTAGCTCCTCATCTTTTGTTTTTAGATAAGGTGCGTATAAAACAAGGCAATAAAAAAGCCGGGAAAGTCCCGGCTTTGAAAATTCTGATGAATATGAATTAGTTGGTTTGTGCTGCTTCTGCCGGGAGTGGGGCAGGATCAGCTGCCAGACTACGAAGATAAGCGATTATATCAGCACGTTCTTCAACCTTTTTGATGCCAGCAAAGCCCATGGAAGTGCCTTTGACGAATGTCTTGGGCTTCCAGAGAAAGCCATTCAATTCTTCATAAGACCAGACCTTACCTTCCGCATAGGCCTTCAAAGCGCTCGAATAGCTGAAGTCTGCCACTGCTGCGATTGGTCGATCAACAATGCCCCAAAGCGCAGGGCCGACTTTGTTTGCGCCGCCTTCATCGAAAGAATGGCAAGCCGCACATTTTTTGCCGACCTTTTCTCCTGCCTCAATATCTGCTGAAGCAAGAAGTGGTGAAACCGGATCAAATGCAGGTCCTGTATCTTCCTCTTCATCTGAACTGGATGCTTCCGCAACTTCGATCACGTAGCCCGGCTGTTCCGGTATTTCTGGGTGAAACAGGCTCTCTGCCGTAAAGTTTAGGGATAAGACGATAAATGCAACGCCCAAGACTGACATTGCAATTTTGTTGAACTCAAACGAATCCATATTCTTTACTCCTGTGCCGGACTTTT
>CAWUJX010000073.1:0-14469 GCA_963922635.1 uncultured Hyphomicrobiales bacterium
CCGGGCGAAGTGGTTGTCGGCAAACCAAGCAAAGCTGCGGTGGAGCCACAACATCCGCAGCCGAAAAACACATTAGGCGAGGGTACCTATCAGGCAAAACATATTATTGTGGCCACTGGAGCGCGCCCGCGGGTGATCCCGGGCATCGAACCAGACGGCGATAAAATCTGGACTTACTTCGAGGCAATGGTTCCCGAAGGCATGCCAAAGTCTTTGGTGATTATGGGGTCCGGGGCAATCGGAATTGAGTTTGCCTCATTCTATAACGCCATGGGTGTTGATGTGACCGTTGTAGAATTGATGGACCGTGTGGTCCCGCTGGAAGATGCTGAAATATCCGCATTGGCACAAAAACGCTTTGAAAAACTGGGAATGAAGATTCTGACTGGGTCGAAAGTCAACAAAGTCGACAAAACCCAAAAAGGCATCGTTGCTGAGATCGAAGATAGCAACGGCAAAACCCAGAAGATCGAAGCAGATAAGCTGATTTCTGCGGTTGGTGTTGTTGGTAATATTGAGAACCTCGGTCTCGAAGAGTTGGGCGTTAAAACCGATAGGGGCTGCATCGTGGCGGACCCTTACGGAAAGACTTCGATTGAAGGCATTTATGCAATTGGTGATGTGGCAGGGCCGCCCATGCTTGCGCACAAGGCCGAGCATGAAGGTGTAATCTGTGTCGAGGCGATTGCAGGCAAAAAACCCCATGCCATGGACAAGGCAAAAATACCTGGTTGCACCTATTGTCATCCGCAAATTGCATCAGTGGGTAAGACGGAGGCTGCAGCCAAAGAAGCGGGGCATACCGTAAAAGTGGGTCGTTTTCCATTTATGGGGAATGGTAAGGCTATTGCTCTTGGAGAGCCGGACGGATTGGTGAAAACAGTCTTTGATGAAAAAACCGGACAACTATTGGGCGCCCATATGATTGGTGCTGAGGTTACCGAACTTATTCAGGGCTATGTGGTTGCCATGACTTTGGAGACCACAGAAGAAGACTTGATGCATACGGTTTTCCCGCATCCAACGCTATCAGAAATGATGCATGAAAGCGTGCTGGATGCCTATGATCGCGTCATTCATATTTAGAGGTTCAGAAGTTGCATTGAGGCAAATGCCTATGCGTATTAATGTAAAGTTAGGGGCATCTTTGAAGGAATGAAAAGATGAAGTTCTCAAACGTAGTGAAGGCACTTATGGCAACCGCAATGGTTGCGGTGTCCGTGTCGGTTTCCATTGTTTCTGCCAATGCTGACTCTTGCTGGAACCATAATGGCTCATTAATGCGGCTCAAAGCATCGGGCAATCAAAGGTGGATGTATTACGAAAATCCACGCCAAGTATTGCGTGATGCTGGTGTTCGGCGCGGTACTTTGCTCTTTAACGGTCGAAAGAGCGGTGACTGGTATTCTGGCACAGCGCGCCGGTTTTCAAAGTTTTGCCCCGGAAACCCGCTGGAATATTTTGTTGAAGGTCCGGTCCGCAGTGACCAATTACAAGTCACCGTCCGTGGCACGCGAGAGGTTTATCGCCAATGCCAACCCACGGGACAAATTGCTTCAGATGTGCTGGTATTCACTTATGTTAGAGATTGCTGAGCGCATCTAAAGCAGAACCAAAAAGGAAACCGACTTGGTTACGGTTATTGATACAAAAACCAGTGTTGCTGATAAACCGCGGCACCCGGAGAAAGCTAATCGGCCGATAAGTCCAATCCGGAAAAAACCGGATTGGATTAAAGTTCGTGCTGGCGGTAGCCCAATCTATGATGAAACGCGGAAAATCGTTTCGGACAATAATCTGGTTACGGTCTGTCAGGAAGCAGGTTGTCCGAATATCGGTGAGTGCTGGTCCAAGAAACACGCGACAATGATGATCATGGGTGACACATGCACCCGGGCTTGCGCATTCTGCAATGTGAAGACGGGTATTCCTGCGCCGCTAGACCCGAAAGAGCCGCGCAAAGTTGCCAATGCGGTCGCAAAACTTGGCCTCAACCATGTGGTTATCACATCTGTTGATCGTGATGATTTGGATGACGGCGGCGCCCAACATTTCGTGGAAACCATCGAGGCGATCCGCGAAACGTCACCCACCACAACAATCGAAATTCTTACGCCGGATTTCCTGCGCAAAGAAGGGGCCCTCGAGACGGTTGTTGCCGCACGTCCTGATGTTTTCAATCATAATCTTGAGACTGTACCGTCGAAATATCTGACTGTGCGTCCCGGTGCGCGGTATTTCCATTCAATCCGCCTGTTGCAACAGGTGAAAGAACTCGATTCAACAATTTTCACCAAGTCGGGCATTATGATTGGGCTCGGTGAAACCCGCAATGAAGTGCTGCAATTGATGGATGATTTACGAGCGGCCGATGTGGATTTCATAACAATCGGCCAGTATCTGCAGCCCACACCTCGACACCATGAATTGGTGGATTTCATTACGCCGGAAGCCTTTAAAGCCTATGAGACAACAGCCTATGCCAAAGGCTTTCTGATGGTTTCATCGACGCCGCTTACGCGTTCTTCTCACCATGCCGGAGAGGATTTTGCGCGGCTTCGGGCGGCAAGGGACGCAAAGCTTTCCTAAATGCCACGGTTAGAGAAAAGTCATGACGTGGATCACCGCGCACAGGACATGTATTCGCTTGTCTGTGACGTGGAAAGGTATCCCGAGTTTGTTCCGCTTTGCCAATCTTTGACGGTGAAATCGCGTAAGGACCGCGATGACAAGACGCTAATGATGGCCGACATGACCATGGCCTACAAAATGCTGAGCGAGACCTTCACCACGCAGGTTTTGATGAAACCCGAACCATTGGAAATTGACGTTAAATATATTGATGGCCCCTTTAAACATCTGAACAATACCTGGCGTTTTGAAGCACTGGATCAAAATCGGTGCCGCGTTCACTTCATGATTGATTATGAACTTAAAAGTAAAATGCTTGCTCTTGCGGCCGGAAGTGTTTTTGATCTGGCGTTTGGACGCTTTGTCGATGCTTTCGAGAAGCGGGCAGATTTCATCTATCCCAAGACAAAAGCTTAACAAACCTCATTGATCGGCTGCTAAATTTGTAGCCATCCATCTAACCAGATTTTCAATCCTGTTTGTTACTGTACGTGGAACGAAACAGGCGGGGTGACGCTACCATGAAGAAATTATTGGCTTTTGTGATTTCAACAATCACGCTTTCAGGTCTGATGACCAGTCATGCTTATGCGGGCATAAAAATCACGAATGAATCTCTCTGGTATGTGATCCCCAGCGCATTAGTGTTTCTTGGCATGATGAAGGTGACTGGGATGCTGGCCCCGCAAAACGTGGAATTTCGCCATATCAACGCGCGCAACAGTTCTAATGCTGCGGTTATCATGCGTAACCTGACCTATATCCCGATGATCGCTTTCCTTTGCTTCCTGGCCTGGGGCATCTACGGCGCATATGCGTAATCAAAAAAAGAAAACCCCGGTGTTTAAGCCGGGGTCTGAGGGATAGGGGAGTAACATCAAATATCTTCAAGACTGTGTCTCTCTGATGATTTGAATGTAGCCCCGTTTGTTTCCCAGAGATGTGCGTTTATGCACACGGTGATTTCCCGCTAGTTCGGTGCATCACTTTCATCCTCGTCAATCGCGTATCCCAGCAACATTTCCAATGCCTCGCGCACCGTCGCAATCCGCACTTCGTGACGCCCTATATTGCCAAATTCAAACCCCTCAACAAACGCGCCATCGTCATCTGAAGTGGCGACCGCGATGTAAACTAGGCCAACAGGTTTCTCTTTACTGCCGCCTCCGGGGCCTGCAATTCCGGTCACCGCGACAGCGGCATCTGCGTTTGCGGCTTCGCGTGCCCCCATCGCCATTTGAGACGCACACTCGGCGGACACAGCCCCATGCTCTTTCAGCGTTGACTGTTTTACACCGAGAAGGTCCACTTTTGCATCGTTTGAATAGGTCAGAAACCCGCGCTCAAAGACAGCAGACGATCCGGATGCGGATGTAATGCATGCTCCAATAAGTCCGCCAGTGCAGGATTCGGCGCATGAAATTGTTTTTCCAGCCTTTGCAAAATCGCGAACGACCATCGCGGCAAGCGCCAATAATTCTTCATCAAACATGGGGCATAGCTCCGAAAGAGACCGTTGCTGTTGCGAGTGCCGCGATACCTTCTTCCCGGCCGATAAAGCCGATCTTCTCATTGGTGGTGGCTTTTACTGAAATTCGGGTCAGGTCTACGATCCCACAAATCTCAGCAATTCGGCTCCGCATAGGATCCCGATGTGGGCCTATTTTCGGTGCCTCACAAATGATGGTCACGTCGAGGTTTGTGATGACGCCACCGTGTTGTCTGACAAGTTCCACTGCGTGGGCAAGAAACTGATCTGAGGGCGCACCCTTCCATTTCGGATCAGTGGGTGGAAAATGGCTTCCTATGTCGCCTGCGCCGATCGTTCCAAGCAGTGCATCGGTCAATGAATGGAGGCCCACATCAGCATCCGAATGACCCTGCAATGATTGTGTATGGGGTATTGTGTGACCACACAGGATTACCTCCGTGCCAGGGCCAAGGGTATGAACATCATACCCACTTCCAGATCGCACATCGCTTATTACATTCTGTGATGCCATTGCGGAGACCCTTTCGCGCGCAGCTTTAAAATCGTCTACGGTCGTGATTTTGAAATTGTTTCGATCACCGTTCACTAGCCTCACAGAAGATCCGGCCCATTCGGCGACGGCCGCATCATCGGTGAAGGTGTTCAGATCGGCTTCAAACGCTTTGATATGACTGGTTAGAATTTCAGACCTGATAAAACCCTGGGGCGTTTGTGCCGCAAAGAGGCCGGTACGATCGACGGTATCAACTACATCTCCATCCTCGTCAGCACGCTTGAGCGTATCTGCTATGGCCGACGCGGGAATGACCGCTGTACCCGATGTGATGCCATCCAGAACATGGCTGGTCACGGAATGCGGAACAAATGGGCGTGCAGCATCGTGGATCAGCACATTTTCTACCCATTCCGGTAGCGCCTTGATGCCGGCAAAGCAGCTTTCCTGACGCGTCGCACCCCCCACAACAGGCGGTGCCAATTTCTCGCTTGGCACTGTGTTTTCATCATACAAGTGTTGATCATCGGCATGTATCACAACCTGGATTAAGCCGATATCCGGATGACTTAAGAAACATTCTATGGTGGTTTGAAGAACTGATTTTGCACCAAGTGACCGGTACTGTTTTGGTCCGCCCTCATCACCCATGCGGGCGCCACGGCCTGCGGCAACAATTACAACTGCGTGATTTGCCAATGGAACCCCTCTCAACGTACGCCTTGTCTTAGCATGCAAAACCAAGTGATCAAGCTTGTTTGTTCAGGGTGGGTTCGATACAACAAAATCCGAAAAGTGATTAATTTTTGAGCAGTTTTGGGATTGTCTGAATTTGTCCAATACTTCCGCAACTGATCTGAATTCACCCTTACAGATTGGTGATCTCCAATCGCGTAACAGGGTTTTTCTTGCGCCCATGTCCGGTGTGTCTGATCTTCCGTTTCGAGATTTGGCTTGGAAATATGGGGCAGGGCTCGTCGTTTCGGAAATGGTTGCCAGCCAAGCCGTGATGGAAGGCGAGCCAGAAATGCAACTCAAATTGGAGCGTGGCATTTCAAGCACTCACATCGTTCAATTGGCAGGACGAGAGCCGGAATGGATGGCGCGCGCAGCGAAACTTGCAACGGACTGTGGGGCGGATGGAATTGATATCAACATGGGCTGCCCGGCAAAACGCGTGACAACCGGATATTCTGGGTCGGCCCTGATGCGCGATCTTGATCATGCGCTGACATTGATTGAGGCGACTGTGAATGCCACGCCCCTCACGGTTACTCTCAAAATGCGATTGGGGTGGGATGATAGGTCAGTCAATGCGCCCGAACTCGCGCGACGCGCGGAAGATGCCGGCGTCAGAGGCATTACCGTTCATGGAAGAACGCGTTGCCAGTTTTATAAAGGCAGCGCTGATTGGTCGGCTGTTGCTCAAGTTCGCCAAGCGACCAGCTTACCGCTCACGGTGAATGGCGATATTCGCGATCGCAGTACGGCGGAAATAGCCATACATAGCAGCGGTGCAGACGCCGTTATGATTGGTCGTGCTTCATATGGTGCGCCATGGCTCCCTGCGCTTGTTGCGTGTGAAATTTCCAACTCCGATGCCGATATACTTGCCCGGGATTCAGAAATCGTCATCAATCATCATAGGGAAATTCTAAATTTTTACGGTGAAGGAAGTGGCCTTCGCAAAGCGCGAAAACATTTGGGGTGGTACTTTGAAAACTTATCTCTACCGCCGCATGCTAAATCTTTGTTGCAAACTGTAATGACCTCGTTTGATACGTCTGAAATTTATGATCAAACGCGGGCAATTTATGCACTGGCAATGACGGAAGAACAGTCTGACAAGGTCGCAGCTTAATGGTGACATCACAGAAGCCAGCTGAAGCGCCATCGACCGAACAAATATTGGACTCACTGCCACAAGCCGTGTTGATGGCCCGTTCAGATCGTTCCATTTGTTACGCGAATGCGTCAGCCGAAAGTGTGTTCAAAGCATCTGCGTCTTTCCTGCGAAAACATTCACTCGATGACTTCGTACCTGTAAACAGTCCGGTTCTCGGTCTTGTGGAGCGGGCCTTAAACAAGGTGGGCCCTGTAAATGAATATCAAATTGATATTTCCTCTCCGAGAACAGGTGTGGGAAAGGTGTTCGATGTTCACGCCACGGTAATCGATGGTTTTCCCGGACAGGTATTGTTGGTTCTGCGGGAACGTGGAATGGCGGATCGCATTGATCGACAGCTATCGCATCGCGGTGCGGCACGTTCAGTTACCGGACTTGCGTCCATGCTCGCGCATGAAATCAAAAATCCGCTTTCCGGTATTCGGGGTGCGGCACAATTGCTTGGTTCTGTGGTCGACGAAAGTGATCAACCGCTCTCAGAACTCATAACCAGTGAAACAGATCGCATCGTCAAAATTCTTGATCGCATGGAGGTTTTCTCAGACGAATCTCCGATCCGGCCCGAACCTGTGAATATGCATTCGGTTTTGGGACGCGTGCGCGCGATTGCGAAAAGTGGGTTTGGGAGCGAAGTGGAATTCCGGGAAGCGTTTGACCCGTCGTTACCCCCGGTCTCAGGTTCTCATGATCAGCTAATTCAGGTTTTTCTGAACCTTGTGAAAAATGCGGTCGAGGCAATGAAGGGGAGGAAGAAGCCCCGCATTACATTGGGATCAGCGTATCGATCAGGTGTTCATCTCTCCACCTCAGGGGGGCGGAAGAAAGCAGCACTGCCACTCGAATTCTCAGTGACTGATACGGGGCCAGGCATCCCCGAAGAACTTCGTGCCTATATTTTTGATCCATTCGTCACGAGCAGGATAAATGGAAGTGGGCTAGGTCTTGCGCTGGTCGCAAAAATAATCGAGCGACACGGTGGTATTGTGGAATGTGACAACCACCGCAATGGAGCGATTTTTCGCGTATTACTGCCTGCTTGGGATGAAAAAAGTTCTGCTCCAAACAGAAACAATCCCAAAGCTCGAATTGAAAAGTCTGACTTAATCGAGAAGTCAAATGGCTGAGACTACGGTTCTTGTGGCGGATGATGACGCAGCTATTCGCACTGTTTTGAACCATGCTCTCACGCGTGCGGGCTTCTCGGTTCGCGTTACTTCCAACTCTGCCACATTGTTTCAATGGGCAAATCAAGGCGAAGGCGATTGTATCGTTTCCGATGTCATCATGCCCGACGGTGATGCTTTTGAAATGGTACCAAAACTTCTCGAAATCCGCCCCGATCTTCCTATCGTTCTGATCAGTGCTCAAAACACCTTCATGACCACTTTAAAGGCGCAGGAGGTGGGCGTTTATGATTATCTACCCAAGCCGTTCGATTTGGATGATTTGGTTGCCGTCGTTAACCGGGCTGTCTCAGAACCAAAAAACAATCGGCCCACACAGACGAGTGAGGAGTATGCGGCGAATATGCCGTTGGTGGGACGCTCTCCGCAGATGCAAGAGATATTTCGTTCTATTGCTCGCCTCACCACGTCTGATCTGCCGGTTTTCCTGAAAGGTGAAAGTGGCACAGGCAAGCAGCTTATGGCTCGTGTTCTCCATGAATTCAGTCATCGGAAAGCTGGCCCATTTATTCCGGTGAACCTATCGGTGTTACCTGAAGATCTGATTGAAAAGGAATTGTTCGGGCCATCTAAAACCGATTCATACGAAAAGCCTGGTGCTCTACTAAGAGCAGCGGGCGGTACTGCCTATCTGAATGATGTCTCGTATTTACCAATGAGTGCACAGGCTAGATTGTTGCGGTTTCTGGAAGGAACAGAGCCGGATGACAAAGGCTTCTCTCCGCCAGTCGTTCCAGACGTTCGCATCATCGCAAGCAGTAGCCTTGATCTGGAAGTGTTGATCTCGAGCGGGCAATTTCGCGAGGATCTCTTCTACCGAATTAATGTGGTGCCAATTCAGCTACCGCCTTTACGGGAACGGCGGAGCGATATTGCGGATCTTGCCCGCCATTTTGTTAAAATTTCCGAAATTGAGAACAAGCAGACCCGTCATCTTGATGAACAGGCACTAAAACGACTTCGCGAATATGATTGGCCGGGCAACGTTCGCGAACTTGAAAATACGATGAAGCGAATTTGCACCCTGTATCTCCAGGAAACGATTAGCCAATCAATCGTGGACGCAGAAATTTCGGGAACCACCGGGGCAAAGCCTGCACCGGCGCAAATGCCGAGTTCGTCACCGAGTTCCATTCGGTTTCAGGGCGTTCGTGATGCCACACAGCATTTCGTAGAGCGGTACTACGATGAATACGACGGCACGCTTCCACCGGATGGGGTATATCATCGTTTTTTGCAGGAGTTTGAGTATCCGGTTTTGACCGCCGCACTTGAAGCTACTAATGGCAATCAGGTTAAAGCCGCAAAAATTTTGGGACTAAACCGAAATACGCTCCGGAAAAAAATCCGCGAACATGGAATTCGGATCATAAAAACAGCCCGTTAGTAAGTACCTTATGCTGTTCCATTTTTGCCACAATATTGTTGCCTAAAAGCAACATAATTGAGATACTTTAGCACGAATGTAAATCGATTCAGGATACGCGTCGCGTGACCTCGACTGAGACCATTTCAAACCCCGAACCGGCGCATTCACCCTCAACTGCGGTGATCGCCGATCGCGAACTATTTCAGGCTGAAAGTAACTCGCGAACGCGGGCAATTGGGTTTGCCACGGTAATTGCGCTCCTTATCACCGGTGCAATCAGTTTCCTCATGCTGATTGGCTTTACGCCTATTGAGCCTGATGCAAACATGGTGTTGATTGCCGCGGCCGTAAACGGCGTCTTGATCTGCATTCTGATCTTCTTGATCGGCAAAGAAGTGGCCAAGATAATCCGGTCCCGTCGCAAGGAGCGGGCAGCATCGCGATTGCATGTGCGGATCATTGGACTGTTTTGTCTCGTGGCTGC
This sequence comes from uncultured Hyphomicrobiales bacterium, assembly GCA_963922635.1. Lineage (GTDB taxonomy): Bacteria > Pseudomonadota > Alphaproteobacteria > Rhizobiales > Rhizobiaceae > JAALLB01. The sequence continues at coordinate 9,560 of CAWUJX010000073.1, forward strand.
CTTTCCAGCGATACTCGTGGCGATCATAGCCGGTATCACTCTCGATATTGGTCTCGACCGCTGGTTTGAAGTGAGGACCAAGCGGATCGTTGAGTCTTCCGTGAGCGTTGCTCGGGCATATCAAAATGAAAGCACTCGGGTTTTGATGGGCAATACGCTTTCCATGGCTTCTAACCTTGATCGTAATCGACGCCTCTATGTTTTGGACCGAACCGCATTTCGTAACTTGCTTGCCCGTGAAAGCCGGGGGCGGGGTTTTCTTGGTGCGTCATTGGTTAATGAAGCAGGCGAAGAGCTTATGGGTTCGCGGCTCAATCCTGATCAAGCACTTCCAAGAGTGCCCGAAATTGCGCTCGAATTGGCAAAGGAAGGTGAGCCCGTTCCCATTCCACCGGGAAACACCAACCTTGTGGGTGCTGTCATCAAGATGAAAGAGATCCCAAACGCGTATCTCTATACGATCATCGCCATACAACCTGCTGTGATCGAGGCGTTGCGCACTACGCAGTTAAACAGCGAAAGCTATAACTCGCTCGAGCAAAACCGGCTGCCATTTCAACTTGCATTCGCGCTTTTGTATTTGGGTGTCTGCGCTATCGTCCTTCTTTGTGCGATCTGGATGGGCATCAGCGTGGCAACCCGAATTGTGACACCGATCCGTCGATTGATGGCAGCAGCAAACGAGGTGAGCACGGGCAACCTTGATGCATCGGTAGACTTGCGTGAATCGGAGGGTGACCTTCGGTTTCTAGGCGAAACATTCAACGTTATGCTTGCGGACTTGAAAACCCAGCAGAGCGATTTGGTGAACGCCAATGAATTGATGAACCAACGGGCACGGTTCATTGAAGCTGTATTATCAGGCGTAACTGCATCGGTTTTGGGTCTAGATCGTTTGGGAAATGTGACCATATCGAACCGATCCGCAGATACATTGTTCGCGGATAGACCGAACGACCCTGATACCCCGACAAATCTGCACAAAACCGTCCCTGAATTGGGCAATGTTTTTGATCGCGCTCTGAAGAGCGGTCAAAACCAGCACCATGAGCAAATTACCGTACTGCGCGAAGGTCGTGAACGAACATTGAATGTGCAGGTGACGCGAGAGGAAGATACCGCGGCCGAACATTCATTTGTTATGACGCTTGATGATATTACTGACCTCGTTTCCGCGCAGCGAAATACAGCTTGGGCAGATGTGGCACGGCGAATTGCCCACGAGATTAAAAACCCGCTTACACCAATTCAGCTTTCAGCGGAACGGATAAAGCGGCGTTACGGGAAACACATCACAGAAGACCGTGAAGTGTTCGATAATTGCACGGATACGATCATTCGCCAGGTGGGTGATATTGGACGGATGGTCGACGAATTTTCTTCCTTTGCGCGGATGCCGACACCAGTCATGGTGCCAGGAAACATCAAGAAAACAGTTCGTGAGACGGTGTTTTTGGAAAAAGTCGGCTTTCCGGAAATTGATATCGACCTTCAAATGCCGGATGGAGAAGTGTCCGTCGTTTATGATGAGCGGATGCTTTCGCAAGCGCTCATCAACGTCATCAAAAATGCTGCTGAGGCAATCGAGGCCATTGATGGTGAACGTAAAGGCAAGATCGACGTAGTGTTGAAAACCGAAGGCTTGAAGGTTGTTATCGATGTGATTGATAACGGCAAGGGTTTACCGGAAACAGATCGCCAGAAACTTCTCGAACCGTATATGACCACGCGCGAAAAAGGGACAGGGCTTGGTCTGCCTATCGTTCGAAAGATTATCGAAGACCATGGCGGATTTATTGATCTTATGGATGCACCAAGTGTCGCCAGTGGCGGCAATGGTGCCATGATGAGGTTGGTTTTGCCACTGGCGAAACCGGGCGAAGAGAATACAGGGGCGGCTGAAAAAACTGTTATGGAGAATCTTTAAGTCATGGCTACAGACATTTTGGTAGTAGACGATGAAGTGGACATTCGAGAACTTGTTGCTGGCATTTTGGAGGATGAAGGTCACGGAACACGAACAGCGGGTGACAGCGACAGCACGCTAGAGGCTATTCGTGAGCGTCGTCCAACCATGGTTTTCCTTGATATCTGGTTGCAAGGTTCCAAACTTGACGGCCTCGAACTCCTCGATGAAATCAAGGCTCTTCATCCTGACTTGCCCGTTGTCATGATTTCGGGTCACGGTAATATCGAAACCGCCGTGTCTGCAATCCGCCGCGGCGCATATGATTATATTGAAAAACCGTTCAAGTCGGATCGGCTTCTGTTGATAGCTGCAAGAGCGCTGGAAGCCTCAAATTTGAAAAAACAAGTGCGTGAACTTCAGGAACGCACGGCGGATATGTCTGAGATCATTGGAGATTCGGCGGCCATACAGCAGCTGCGGCAAGCAATTGAAAAGATAGCGCCAAGTAATTCCCGCATCCTAATTTCCGGTGCCTCGGGGAGCGGAAAGGAATTGGTTGCTCGCACCATCCATAAAAACTCCTTACGCAATGAGGGACCCTTCGTGCTTCTCAGCGCAGCGAACATCACGCCTGAACGCATGGAAACCGAGTTATTCGGAACGGAGGGCGAAGACGGTGCGCCTCGAAAAGTTGGTGCGCTGGAGGAAGCCCATGGTGGCACCCTATACCTCGACGAAGTGGGCGACATGCCATGGGGCACCCAAAGCAAAATTTTGCGGGTTCTTGTTGAGCAGCAGTTTCACAGGGTAGGGGGATCAAAGCCTGTGAAGGTTGATGTGCGGGTGATTTCATCCACAGCGCAGGATCTGGAGGCTGCCATCAAGCTCGGAAACTTCCGGGAAGATCTGTTTCATCGATTAGCGGTTGTGCCGATACGTGTTCCTCCATTGTCTGAGCGGCGGGAAGATGTTCCGATCTTGGCAAAAGCGTTCATGAAACAGATCGGACGGATGTCCGGGATCATGAGTTGCCGAATTGACGACGACGCGATGATGGTTCTGCAGGCCCATGACTGGCCGGGAAACATTCGCCAGTTGCGGAACAATATTGAACGATTGATGATTTTGTCACGCGTGGAAGAGGGGACGGTCGTCACTGCGGACATGTTGCCAAAAGAGATTGGCGAGATGCTCCCAAGTGCGGCCAGTTCCAATGGAGAACATCTGATTTCACTACCTCTGAAAGAAGCGCGCGAGGCGTTTGAACGCGAATACCTTGCGGCACAGATCGGTCGATTTGGCGGAAATATCTCGCGCACTAGCGAATTCGTTGGTATGGAACGCTCTGCATTGCATAGAAAACTCAAGTCACTGGGGCTTTCAGAGAAAAAAGCCAATGCCGGGGGAGCGAATAGCGCATGAGAATTCTCATCTGCGGCGCCGGGCAGGTCGGATACGGTATCGCCGAACGCCTGTCCCGTGAAAATAACGATGTGACGGTGATCGATAACTCGGCCGAGTTAATCCAGAACATTCAGGATCGGTTGGATGTCCGCGGCTATGTGGGGCACGGTTCGCACCCTGACGTGCTTTACCGGGCCGGTGCTGAAAACGCGGATATGATCATTGCTGTTACGCTCTATGATGAAGTGAATATGGTGGCCTGTCAGGTTGCCCATTCCTTGTTCAGGGTTCCGACGAAGATCGCGCGAATTCGCGGGCAAAGCTACAAACAAGCGCATTGGCAGAACCTGTTCACAACCGAGCACATGCCGATCGATGTGATTATCTCGCCCGAGATAGAGGTGGGTGACGTGATTTTGCGCAGGATCGCATTGCCGGGCGCGAAGGATGTGGTTCTTTTTAATGATGAAACGGTTGCCATGGTGGCAATTGATTGTGACGAAAATTGCCCGCTTATTGATACGCCGCTTTCGCAGCTGACCGAACTTTTTCCCGATTTGAATGCGGTGGTTGCAGGGATTGCACGCAATGGTGTTATGATTACACCGCGCTCAGCCGACCAAATTCTGCTTGGTGATACGGCTTATGTGATTACCGACAGAAAACAGGTTCGGCGCACGATCTCCATTTTTGGCAAAGAGCAGCCCGAAGCGAGCCGAATTGTTATTGCGGGAGGCGGAAACATAGGTGTTTATCTGGCGAGCCAGATCGAAGCACGGCTGCCCAATGCGCGGGTGAAAATCATCGAGAATTCACGGTCAGCGGCGGAACGATTGGCGGAAGAATTGAAGCGAACCGTTGTGCTTCATGGTAGCGCGCTTGAGGAAACGGTGTTGCAGGAAGCCGGCGTTGAAAATGCTGATCTAATGGTGGCGATCACGAATAATGACCAGGTGAACATTCTTTCCAGCGTTCTGGCCAATAAATTGGGATGTAAGTCAAACTTGGCCCTTCTCAACAACGTAGGATATCACGGCTTTACCCGCAGTTTGGGGATTGACGACTTCATCAATCCTCGCAGTGTGACCATTTCGCGTGTGTTGCAGTATGTGCGCCGCGGTCGAATCAGGGGCGTTTATTCTGTGGAGAATGGAGCTGCCGAGATCATTGAAGCGGAAGCACTCGATGCATCACCTTTGGTGGGTAAGCCACTTCGTGAGCTGGATCTTCCGGCCGGACTTCGCATTGGCATGGTCTCACACGAGGGAGTTTTGCAACGCCCAACGGGAGACCTTGTAATCCGCCCCAACGATAGGGTGATCATGCTGGCGACCAGCGATCATATCCAGGAAGTTGAACAGATGTTTCGTGCCAGCCAGGACTTCTTTTAGGCAGTCCCATGGGCGCGTTCTTATTCTACCTGGCGGCGATGGGCACTATTTTATGTGGCTCTATGCTTTTGCCTGCGATTGTTGCCTTCGGCCTTGATGAGATCGAGACGGGCCACCGAATTTTGCTTTACGGAGCTTCAGGCGGCTTTTTTTGCACAGCAGTATTGCTTGCGATTGTTGGCCGGGTAGGCGGACTTAAAAGAAAC
>CAWUJX010000074.1:0-14451 GCA_963922635.1 uncultured Hyphomicrobiales bacterium
CTCTTCCGATCTACGAAACGGCCGCAGAGATCGGTCGGCGGTTGTCGCTTGGGTCGCCAATCCGTTCCATTGCCGGCGTTCAATTGGTCTCCTCATCGGTTTACAAGAAACCATTTGCAGTGACCGGTCCTGCAACCGGATGGGCCAGTGAAACGGAGCTGCGGTCCGAGACTGCGTCACCGACCTTGTCTGAATTGCAGTTCCCCACCATGGAGCTCTACGCCATGCCAGCGGCCACGTCCCAATTGCTGGATGATGCGGCAATCGACATTGACGCATGGATTGCAAGCGAAGTTGAGCAAGCCTTTGCCGAGCAAGAAAGTGCCGCGTTCATCAATGGTGATGGCGTCAACAAGCCGAGAGGGTTTTTAACCCATACCGCTGTAGACAATGAAAGCTGGACCTGGGGCAACCTTGGCTACGTGGCTACCGGCGAGAATGGAGCGTTTGATACGACCAATGCTTCCGATGTCCTCGTGGATACCATTTACGCATTGAAAGCCGGCAATCGCCAAAACGCGAACTGGGTCATGAACCGCAAGACGCAGGCTGAAATCCGTAAATTGAAAGACGCAGACGGAAACTATCTGTGGCAGGCACCCGCCGCGGCAGGTCAGTCAGCCTCATTGATGGGTTTCAATGTGGTCGAGGCTGAGGATATGCCGGATATGGCAGCTGATTCCTTGTCGATTGTATTCGGTGATTTCAACCGTGGCTATCTTATTGTGGACCGCGCCGGGGTGCGGGTTCTTCGCGATCCTTACTCAGCCAAGCCGTATGTCTTGTTTTACACGACCAAACGCGTCGGCGGCGGTGTCCAGGACTTCGATGCCATCAAACTTGTGAAGTTCGGTACAGCCTAACAGTTCCCCTCGCTGTGTCTCCCTCGGGAGGCTGTACCTGTTCGCGGCCCCGTCCTCCTCCCGGCGGGGCCGTTTCTATTTCAGAAAGGAAGCCTATGCCTGTCTCGATACTTACGCCGCCTGAGATATTGCCTGTGTCTTTGTCAGGCATCAAAAAATTCCTACGCATTGATCATGGTGACGACGATGATTTACTCACTCAACTCATTGGCGCCGCTACGCTGCAGGTTGAAGGGCATACAAAACAATCGCTCATAAACCGAACCGTCAAGCAATACATTGATGAAGTTCCATCGCGGGGCAGAATAATTGTCGAGGGTTGGCCTGTTCGTGAGATCGTTTCAATCGCGGGCTTTGATGCCACAGGGACAGAAGTTGTCTTGCCATCGGACGAATTCGCTCACGAAATACGTCTTGATCCGGCTGTCATATCAATGACGCCAGCATTGAACGCGAAATATCCAAACGGCTTCGAGATTTCATTTGTAAGCGGTTATGGTGAAACTGCGCAGGACATCCCGTCTAACATCATTCATGCGATCAACCGGGTCGTTGCCCACTGGTATGAGCACCGGGGAGCAGGCCCGGCAGAAATTGCAGAGAGCCTGCCCGTTGGCATCGACAAACTTCTCGCGCCAGTGCGGAGGGTGCGCCTGTGACCCACACACCAATTATCGATCCCGGTCGCTTTAATCGTCAGCTGACCATTGAAAACGAAGTGTCGGTGAGTGACGGATGCGGTGGGTTCGTCACTCAGATGGAAGCCCAGGATACCGTTTGGGCAGATATCAGCCCGCTGCGCTCCAGCGCAACGGTCGAAGCTGGAACGAAAACCATCGAACATACTTATCGGATTACCATTCGGTTTCGACCCGGCATCTCGGAGAGGACCCGTTTTGCAACCGGTACGCGCCGGTTCCAGGTAACCTCTGCCCGCGACCTTGATGAAACCAAGCGCTATCTCGAATGCGATTGTGTGGAGAAGAAATGACCCAAGTCTCGTTCAAAATTACTCAGTTGGACCTCAGTTTGGCTCTGCGAAAGTTTGCGTCCCACCGGGTTCATCCCTCAACGAATGATCGAAAAACATCGGCCGAGCGTCCGTCCACTGGAGCTAAGTCATGACCCATGCGGCGCTTTCCCTCCAAGAGGCGATTTATGATGCCCTTTCCGCGTCCCAATCGATAACTGCAATCATCGGAGAAAACCGGATATTCGATGATGTGCCTTCAAAAACCCGCCCGCCGTATATTCTTTTTGGGGATGCCACGCATACCGATTGGAGCACGGATACGGGTGATGGGCTGGAGCATTTTGTCCGGCTGGATATCTGGTCGAAACGCCAAGGGCGCAAACAAGCGCTTGAAATTTCTGAACTCGTGCTCGCCTCGCTCAAGAGCTTGCCCGAAATAGTTGCAGGCCACACGCTGATAAATTTCCGTCATGAGTTCACTGAGGTTGGCCACGATCCAGATACCGAGCTTTTTCTGGCGCGGATGAATTTTCGGGCCGTGACTGAGCCGGCAGCGCCAACGAACTAATCATATTCCGAGACGAAAGGAACATCCATGGTTGCCCAAAAAGGCAAAGACCTTCTTCTTAAAATACAGTCCGATGGGGCGACATTTGAAACGGTTGGCGGATTGCGAGCGAGACAGATTTCTTTGAACGCAGAGACAGTCAACGTAACCGATTCTGAATCCACTGGACGTTGGCGAGAGTTACTTGCAGGGGCTGGGGTTCGTCGCGCCTCGATCAGCGGTAGCGGCATATTCAAAGATGCAGCCAGTGATGAAAAAGTCCGGGCTGCATTTTTTGCTGGAAACATTCTCAAGTGGCAAATCATAGTGCCAGATTTTGGCGCATTAAGTGGTCTGTTTCAGATTGTAGCGCTTGAGTATGCAGGGCAACACGATGGCGAGGTATCGTTTGAGCTTGCACTGGAGTCTGCTGGCGCGATCACTTTCGAAAGTGTCGCCTGATGATCAATCCGCACCGTGGTGAAATTGAAGCAGTCCTAAACGGCGAGACCTACACATTGTGTTTGACCCTGGGTGCATTGGCATCCTTGGAGCACGCGCTTGGTGTCGATGATCTGGCAGGGCTTTCAACAAAGTTCGCAAAAGGCAGTCTTAAGGCAGACGAACTGATCGCAGTGATTGAGGCCGGCCTTGCGGGTGGTGGCAATGAAATGAAAACGCTTGATGTGACAACGATGCAAGCAGATGGTGCTATCGCGGGATATGTCGATATAGCTGCCAGATTGCTGGAAGCAACGTTCATTCCCCGCGGGGAAACGCGGCCCTCCTAACGTTATGCCGATCCCGTGGCCCACTCTAATGGCATTTGGTCTTGGTGCGTTGAAACTGCCGCCGGACCAATTCTGGCAAATGACTTTGCAGGAATTGTTCCACGCCATGAATGCGACCGGCCGTGGTGATATTCCGCTGGGGGTGCCGCAACGCGAAGATCTTGAGCGGTTAATGACGGCTTTTCCGGATTACTAGAGCTGCAACTCAATAAGGAAAAAGTAGTGAAACGAACTGAAACACTCACAGTTGGCGTGAGTGCTGACACGCGGGATTTTGATCACGCCATGGATGCGCTCACAAGTTCTACTGAGAACTTTGGGAGAGTTTTTGCCTCAACGATCTCTGGTGCAATCAAGTCAGGCAAAGGATTTGAGGATACCCTGCGATCGATTGGGTTACGCCTGTCCGATCTTGCGCTGAACCAGGCGCTAAAGCCGCTTGAAAACATGGTTGGAAATTTCATCGGAAGTATCGGTGGCAGTCTGGTTGGTGGCGCGCCGAGCCCTGCTACGGGCTTTGCCAAAGGTGGAGCATTTAGCAACACAAACCCTATCCCCTTTGCACGGGGTGGGGTGGTGAGCGAACCAACCGCATTCGGGTTTTCGAACAAGCTTGGCGTTATGGGCGAGGCAGGTCCCGAAGCTATTATGCCTCTTCGCCGAGGTAGCGATGGGCGATTGGGGGTCGCGGCTGCCGGGGCTGAAACATCGCCAAATATCATTTTTAATGTTCAAGCAAGTGATGCGACCAGCTTCAAAAAATCGGAAGCGCAAATCACCGCACTCCTTGCAAGAACCGTTTCCCGCGGAAAGCGCGGACTATAGATGAACATGACCCAGTTAGAAGCATTTCACGACATTCGATTTCCCACTGATCTGGCATTTGGAGCAACTGGTGGTCCCCAACGTCGCACAGAGATTGTGACACTCGGGACTGGTAAAGAACAACGGAACACCCGTTGGACTCACTCCCGCCGAAGATACAATGTGGGTTACGGAATCAAGACCATTGAAGACTTGCAAACTGTGATCGCCTTTTTTGAAGAACGGAGAGGCAGGTTCTTTGGCTTCCGTTTTCGCGATCCTCTGGATTGGAAGTCCTGTAAGCCATCGCAAACCGTTTCACCGTTGGATCAGCAGATCGGCATTGGTGATGGAACAACCACACGGTTCAGTCTGGTCAAGCGATATGGTACGGGCGACAGCGCCTATCAACGTGTGATTTCCAAGCCTGTCCCGAGCACCCTTCGGATAGCTGTCAATGGTTCTGAGGTAAACGCTTCAGAGTTCACTTTCGATACCGTTACTATGGAGATTGGGTTTGTAGGAGGTGATCCACCGGCTTCGGGTCATATGGTAACCGCCGGTTATGAATTCGACGTGCCAGTTCGTTTCGATACGGATGAGATTTCGGTCAACCTGGCCCATTTCGAAGCAGGTGACATTCCAGTTATTCCCCTTATGGAGCTGCTCTGATGAAGCAACTATCAACTGGCTTTGCCGCGCATATAGCGGGCGAAGTCACAACCCTGTGTCGCTGTTGGATACTGGAAACCAAAAGCGGCGAACGTCTGGGCTTTACAGATCATGACACCGACCTGTGGGTTGATGGGGTTCAATGTGAGCGTGAAGCAGGGATGGAAGCCAGTGCCGTTGAAGAACGGATTGGTTTTAACGTGAACTCCTCTGAATCGTCTGGCGCTCTTCAATCTGAAAAGATTACAGAAGCGGACATTTCAGCAGGCAAGTTCGATGGTGCAAGCGTTACAACCTATCTGGTAAATTGGCGCGCTCCAGATCAGTTTGTCCTGGATCGTGTGATGCTTGTGGGAGAAATTGTACGTGAAGACAGCCTCTACCGTATGGAGATGCGTGGTCTTTCCTCCATTCTTGATCAAACCAAGGGTCGGCACTTCGTCAACCGCTGTCAGGCAAACCTTGGTGATGCGAAGTGCAAAGTGAATCTCGAAACACCTTTGCTAAGGGCGAACGGCACCATCATCGAACGGATTTCAAGTGAGGTGATTATTGTTGATGGTCTGAGCGATCATGAAACCGGCTGGTTTCGCTCTGGTCAACTTACATGGAGCAGTGGAGAAAACTCCGGTGCTTCCGTCGAAATCCTGGACCATACGAAAGTAAGCGACGTCGATAAGTTGGTTCTTTGGCAGCCGATGCCCCGTGCACTGACACTTGGTGATGGTTTTGCCGTGACAGCCGGCTGTATGCGGGATTTCGATACCTGCAAGCGAAAGTTTTCCAACGCAATAAATTTTCAGGGTTTCCCGCACATGCCGGGAAATCGCTTTGCCCTCGGATACGCGGCCAATAACGATACGTTCGATGGCGGGCCGATTGTTCCATGAGCAACCGAAACTTGAGAAAACGTGTCCTGTGTGAGGCACGAAAATGGGTTGGTACGCCCTACGTTCATCAGGCTTCTGTGAAAGGAACAGGTACAGATTGTCTAGGACTGGTACGTGGTATATGGCGCAACCTTTACGGCAGCGAACCACAACAAATTCCCAATTATTCATCTGATTGGGGCGAGGCATCGGCATACGAAAACCTTCTAGAAGCTGCGAACCGATGGTTTGAACCCCTGGCACTGTCCGATGCGCGCGCCGGGGATTTGGTCGTTTTTCGCTGGAACCGAGCTGTCGTCGCTAAACACCTGGGCATATTGGCAAACAGAAATGGCCTGATCCATGCTTATGAAAGAAGCGGTGTTGTGGAAACCGTTCTCGGAAACCATTGGCGCAGCAGGATAGCAGGAACGTTCCAGTTTCCATCGCTTGAAAAAGTAAAGGCCCAGACATGGCAACAGTAGTATTGCAAACCGTTGGAGCAGCCATCGGAGGTGCGATTGCCGGACCAGTGGGGGCCATGATCGGACGAGCAGCTGGTGCAGCTGCCGGCTATGCAATTGATCAATCGCTTCTTTCAAAAGATCATGTCGTTACCGGTCCGAGGCTTGATGGAGCCAATATGCTTTCATCAAATGAAGGCGCCGCAATACCTCAGATTTATGGTCGTAACCGGGTTTCGGGTGAAATCATTTGGGCAACGCGATTTGAAGAAAAAACACGCAGTAGCGAAAGCGGCGGAAAGGGAGGCGGTCCCACTTCAACAACCAGAAGTTACACGTATTCGGCGAACTTTGCCGTTGGAATTTGTCAGGGCCCGATCTCGTGTTTACGCCGTGTCTGGGCTGACGGTGAAGAGTTGGATCTGACCAAGATTGAGTATCGGTTTTACAATGGTTCGATGGATCAAACCTCTGACCCTCTCATTGAGGCTAAGCAGGGGGCAGGGTCGGCGCCAGCTTACCGCGGAACCGCGTATATCGTTTTCGAAGGTTTTGAATTGGAGACCTTTGGTAATCGCATTCCACAGCTTTCATTTGAGGTCGTGCGTGCGATCGGTTCGCTGGAAACTAAAATCAAAACGATGACCGTAATTCCAGGATCAACCGAGTACGGCTATGATCCTGAAATTGTGGGTGCAGGTGGTGGGGACGACAAATACGAAGCGCGAAATCGACACATCAAATTTGCGGCCACCGACTGGAGTGCATCCATCGATGAGTTGCAGGCGCTATGTCCAAACCTTGAACGCGTCGGCTTGGTGATAAGCTGGTTTGGAAATGATTTACGTGCGAGCGAATGTAATTTGCTGCCAGGCGTGACCGATCCGTTTCACAGCAAATGGCAGGTGTCAGATTTTCAAAGGCACACAGCACATCTTGTAAGTCAAATTGATGGCAAGCCCGCATATGGCGGGACCCCGGACGATGCGTCAATCTCACGGGCGATTTCAGATTTGAAAGCGCGTGGCCTCGAAGTGGTGATTTATCCGTTCATCATGATGGATGTGCCACACGACAATGGGCTGCCAGCGTTATCCGGCGCAGGATTTCAACCGGCCTATCCGTGGCGTGGAGAGATCAGTTGTTTTCCTGCAATTGGCGAGATTGACACGGTTGACCAGACAGCCGCTGCGCGCACGCAGATCGAAGCCTTTGCAGTAGAATACAAACGTTTCATCGAACACTATGTGACGCTTGCTCAAAACGCTGGTGGGGTCGATGGATTTGTGATCGGCTCTGAATTGCGCTCCCTTACCCGCGTTCGAGATCACAACAATTCATTTCCGTTTGTGGAAACACTGATGGAATGCGCATCTATCGCAAAAGCTACCCTCGGTCCATCATGCCTAATCACTTACGCGGCAGACTGGTCCGAATATTTTGGCTATCAGCCCCAAGACGGTACCGGAGATGTTTACTTCAATCTCGATTCCTTATGGGCGTCAGAGAACATCGATGCGGTTGGAATTGATAATTATATGCCACTCGCAGACTGGCGGAACGGGCATGATCCGCACGATGAAGCCGTCCATTCCATCCATGACATACGTTACCTCGAAGCAAACGTTGAAGGGGGCGAGGGGTATGACTGGTATTATGCATCTTCCAACGACCGTCAAAACGGTTCACGCACACCGATCACGGATGGCTTGGGTGAGCCTTGGGTTTTCCGGTTTAAGGATGTGCGGTCCTGGTGGTCAAACCCTCACCATGATCGTATTGCCGGAGTGCGTTCTTCTACACCTACTGAATGGGTGCCCGGGTCAAAGCCGATTATCTTCACCGAACTGGGATGCCCGGCGGTGGACCACGGTGCCAATCAGCCCAACGTTTTTACCGATGCGAAGTCATCGCAGTCGCAACTCCCTTATTTTTCGTCAGGTGGTCGTGATGACCTTATTCAGCGCCGCTTTTTAGAAGCGCACTTTAATCATTGGAAAAAGCCTGAGAACAATCCCATCGATGCATCATCCGGCAGTCAGTTGATAGGAACGGACTGGATTGCCCCATGGGCTTGGGATGCCCGTCCGTTTCCAACATTTCCACAAAATGAAAATGTCTGGTCCGATGGCGAAAACTGGAACCTGGGTCACTGGCTAACAGGGCGATTGGGCGGATGTGCTCTCGATGATCTGGTCAGAGCCATTCTTGCAGACTTTGGCTATCACAATGTGGAAATCACATTGGATGGTATCGTCGATGGATTTATCTCTCCGGGGCAGGCGACGGCTCGCGAAACACTTGAGCCGCTGTTAACGCTTTTCGGGGCGCAAATTGCTGAAGAGCAAGGCGTGATCAAGATTTTTCAACCGGCTTACAGTGATCGTTTAGCGCTTACTAAGCAATGCCTCATCCAAGAAGAAGACTTGCCCAAACAGGTTAAGCGGCGTGTGGCTGATATCGAATTGCCTGCCGAAGCTGTTCTGACCCATACAAGTGTGTTCCGGGAATATGAGCAGTCCGGTTCGAAGTCTCGTCATCTCCATGCTGGCACCAGCCGCCAAATTCAGATGCAAGCACCAGTCGTGATGCCTGAGCCATGCGCTGTTCTTCTTGCCGAAGATAGACTGCGGGATGCATGGTCCATGCGGGAGCACCTTAATATCGCGCTTTCTTCCAAAGACCTCTCTATCTCAGTCGGCGACATCATTACATTTGAAGCCCCGGGAAGTCACAAGTGGTTGGTCGAAGAGATCGAAATTGGTGTGGAGCAGCAGCTGAAATTGCGTTCCTACTCCGACCGGATACATGGGCTTTCTATTCCCACCGGAGCAAGGCAACAAGTCGACGAGCCACTGGATTTTGGTAAGCCCAGCGTTGTCTTCCTCGATTTGCCGGCTTTGGTTGACGCGGATATAGACCGTGCGGTGTTGTACTGCGCTGTGAGCGCTGAACCATGGGCGAGGCGTTACAATATTTTTAGTTCTCCCACGGTGGATGGGTTCCAGTTACGGGACGATCTCACCGAACGTGCAATGGTTGGTCGTAGTCTAAATTCCCTAGCACCTGGCCCAGCCGGCAGGATGGATAATGCAGCCAAGCTCACCGTGTCGTTGACTACCGGAACGTTGCAATCGCGAACGCTCACAAGCCTTGTTGCAGGCGCAAATGTCTTGGCTGTGGAAACGTCAAACGGCAATTATGAGGTCCTCCAATTTCGAGATGCCCAACTCACGGCTGATGGGACCTGGTCTATATCCGGCCTGTTAAGGGGACAATTGGGCACAGAAGCGGAGTGTGCCGCTGGAGCCATCGCGGGTGCGCGAGTGGTTGTGTTAGATGAGGCACTACTCTCGGTTGCTCTTCAGGACAATGAAATCGGCGTGACAAAAAATTGGCGTGTGGGCCCGAGCTCTGAACCCATTTCCAGTCCCGTCTATTCTGCACTTGCCCACACGCCGTCGGGACGCACGAAACAGATGCTTTCCCCCGTCCATCTTAAACGGGTGGAGAGTGAATTTTCAGGATTGGAACTGCGGTGGATCAGACGGGGGCGCAAGGATTCAGATCGTTGGGAGCCGGATGATATTCCACTTGATGCTCTTCAAGAGCGCTACCGGATTACTGTCCAGGACCTTGGCGGAATGGCAACGCAGGTGTTTGACGCAGTGGATCCCACGTTTTTCTATGCAAATTCACAAATGGCGGCGGACTTCGGTGGTATGCCCGCCTCACTTCGTGTGTCTGTCGCACAGTTGAATAACGCAGGTGAGGCAGGTCCTCCCGCAGAACTAATCATTTCACAATAATTCTGAAGGAGATCAACATGGTGGAAGAAAAAAGCTGGTACGAGTCGAAGACGATTTGGGGGGCACTAATTGCGGTTGCTGCCTCAGTGACAGGTGCAATGGGTCTGTCTATTGATGTGGGTGCGCAGTCCGATCTTGCTGATGCTCTGGTGCAGCTTGTGGGCGCGATTGGCGCAATGGTCGCAATTTATGGACGTTTGTCCGCCACTGATATCATTTCTTAGTGGTTTCAGATGTGGACTGCCGCTTCATTGCTACTGCAGATATTGTCCCAGATGATGGACTTCATCCAATCGATGGCGCGGCGGCAGTCCATTGAAATCGACGCTAAAAATCAAAGAAAAGCCATTGCCTATGATAGACTGGCTGCAGCGATTGCAGCCCGCCGTTCTGCTCGTGTCCGCATTGAGCATGACGGCTTGCACGACGACGGGTTCCGCCGAAAATAGCGAAATCCCGTGGGCCTGTTCTGCGTTTCAACCGATCAGATGGGCGCAAAGCGATAGTGATGAAACGCTTCGTCAAATCTTAGAACACAATGCAGTCTGGAAACGTATCTGTTTACCGAAGTCAGAAAGTTCCGTTCCGGCTAATGAGAGTGCTGAGAACATGCCTAAATCCAATTGAAGTCTAGCGAGGCAGAACGCTAATAAAAGGCGCCTTGTTCATTTTTAGTTCAGCCCAAACGTGGTAGACACCCAACATGAGATTCACGCGTCCCCTTTTCGGTTTGCTGACAGCTTTGTTTGTGGCCACTTCTTTTAGTGATGCCCATGCCAATGCGTGTGGCTCTGCTGCACGGGCGTTTGTGTCCGGCAAGCCTGGGGCTACACTTCTTTCCGTTTCCGCAAAAAAGAATGCGAACGGGGCGACGGTTTGCGTTGCCAGAATAAGACTTGCCCCAAAAAACGGTAAGCCACCCCGAGTTGTGGTGCAACGTTTCCGACCTTAACCACTCAACTGGCACGCTGAACCCATGCGAATTTTAATCGTTGAAGATGATAAAGACTTGAACCGACAGCTGGAGGAATCCTGTCTCGAGGCTGGTTATGTGGTCGACAAGGCATTCGATGGCGAAGAGGGGCATTTCTTGGGTGATACTGAGCCCTACGATGCGGTCATTCTTGACATTGGTCTACCAGAAATGGATGGCCTGACTGTTTTGGAAAAGTGGCGGGCTGATGGAAAAAACATGCCTGTACTGATGCTCACCGCGCGAGACCGATGGAGCGATAAAGTTGCAGGGATTGACGCTGGTGCCGATGATTATCTAGCGAAACCGTTTCACGTCGAAGAGGTGCAGGCACGTTTAAGAGCCCTAATTCGCCGGGCTTCCGGACATGCGTCGTCACAATTGCGCTGTGGCGAAATCGTTTTTGATACGAGAACATCGAAGGTCACTTATGAAGGCAAGTCAGTAAAGTTAACTTCGCATGAACTGAGGCTGCTATCCTATCTCCTTCACCATCCGGGTGAAATTATTTCGCGGACTGAGCTCACTGAACATCTTTACGATCAGGATTTTGACAAAGACTCGAATACGATCGAAGTGTTTGTCGGACGCCTTCGCAAGAAACTCGACCCTGATTTTGTCGAGACGGTTCGAGGCCTCGGATATCGTTTGCGAGAAGGTTGATGCCTGAGGAAGTCTCCTCCAAATCCGGGATCGCAATCCTGCTTCCAAACACGCTTTCCGCTCGCCTATTTGCGTTTGCCTCTCTTGCAGCTGTGGTCGGAGTGGCAATTGTTGCTCTGGTCATTTCAAACGAGTATCGCCGCAACGCGGAAGCGCGCCTCAATGACGTGTTAATCGCAAACGTGTTCAACCTCATGGGAAGTGTGGAAGTGTCGGATAATGGTGGCCTTCAGGGTCAACCAGATTTAGGTGACTCCCGGTATCGTCTTTTTGACTCGGGCTGGTACTGGTCGGTTTCGAAAGTCGGCACGCCTTCAATACGGTTGTCGAGCCCATCTCTTTCAGATCAGTCAATAAATATTCCACCGAACACCGCGTTTGACGAGACTTTCCAAAGAACTTTCAGCCTTGTTGATCAGAACGGTGAAACACTGGCCGGGCTGGAAGCACAAGTGTTCTTGGGCGAAGGCAATGACTTATACAGCTTCCGCGTTACGGCAAACAAAAGCGCCTTGAACGATGAGATCGCTTCTTTCGTGCAGCGCCTTGCATTGATCTTATCTGTATTTGCATTCCTGATCATTGCTTCAACCTATCTGGTGGTAAGGCTCGGCTTGAAACCACTTTCCCGAGCCACAGAAAAGTTGGGCGATGTCCGTAGCGGAGATGCAACACGTATTGAAGGCAAATTTCCTGATGAGATTCAACCGCTCATCGATGAAACAAATGCTTTGATTAAGTCGAACAATCTCATTGTTGAACGCGCCCGTACGCAGGTCGGGAACCTTGCTCACTCATTAAAAACGCCGCTTGCCGTCATGCAAAATGAGCTGGTCAAGTTGCCAGCAAAGAGCCGTGATCTTTACAGTGAACAGGTGTCGGCAATGCGCAAGCAGGTTCAGTTTTATCTCGATCGCGCACGCATATCCGCGAGAAGCACGACCTCAATTGCGAGCACACCTGTTTTTCCTGTTCTTGAAAAATTGGGCGACGTGGTCGCCAAACTTAACCGCAATAAAGATGTCAGCATAGAGTTGGATGCTGTCTCTGAAGTATGTTTTTCTGGCGAAGAACCTGATCTTCAGGAAATTGTCGGCAATCTGTTGGAGAACGCCTCAAAGTACGCTGCCACCTCTTTGGAGTTATCCGCCAAATACGAGAACTCGGTATTAACGATTTATGTCGAGGATGATGGTCCTGGGATGGATAGCAAGCAGATTGACAAGGCAATGCAGCGTGGTGGTCGAGTGGACGAGGCCAAACTTGGATGGGGTTTGGGCCTTTCAATAATTCACGATCTTGTCGAAGAGTATGCGGGGTCGTTCAACCTAAGTCGCTCACAACTGGGTGGCCTGAAAGCTACAGTTGAATTGCCCGGACATATATCGTGATCTGCGCATATCCAATTTTGGACATGTTCCAAAGCTATCCCGCAACAGGCTGGGCGAGAGGAAAGTAAGAATGCGGATAAGTTTTAAGGCTCATGCTACTTTTTGTGCGCTTTTGGTTTGCGTTTCAGCCTGCTCCAATGTCAGCAATCAAACGATTGGAGCAACGACTGGCGCAATTGCCGGCGGTGTGGTCGGAAATCAGTTTGGCGACGGTAACGGAAAAATCGCGGCCACCGCAATCGGCGCTCTGGCCGGTGGTGTGATTGGTAGTGGTATCGGCCGTGAACTTGACCAAAATAGCAGGCGTGCTGCTCTGGAAGCAGAGTATAGCGCACTTGAGCGAGGCGCGCCGGGGCAGCCGGTACAATGGCAAGGGAATGGCGGGATTTACGGCCAAGTTGTTCCGCAACAAACCTATCAGGTCGGTTCACAGAACTGCCGCCGCTATACTCACACGATTTATGTGGACGGTCGACCTCAGCAAGCAGCTGGAACCGCTTGCCGAAACGGTGACGGCACATGGACGCCGCTCACCTGATTTTTTTCGCGCCAAACCAGGTCAAAATCTGACGAAAAGTTTATTTCCGGCATCTAAACCGCGTCAATTCATGCACATAGATACTCTTTTAGACTTGCGGAATTGAATGTAATAAACGGCATGATTTTTTGGTCTTCAGTGACAGCGATGTTGCTATTGTCGATGGTGGTAATAACATGGTTCCACCGTCGCACGATGGCCGTTGGTGTTCTGGAAGACACAAGCGATGAACTGCTGTACAAAACGCGTATTTCCGAAATTGAAAACGACTTCGCAAATGGTCGACTGGATGAGCAATCGTCTGAGGTTGCCAAAATCGAAGCCGCCCGTCTTTTGATAAGTTCAAAATCGGTACATACGGAGCACTCGCCCGGCGCCAGTCGCTCCAATCGTCTGGTTCTGGTCGCCAACGTCGCCCTCCTGCCGCTGCTTTGTTTGGGCGTGTATCTTTTTACGGGATCGCCCCCGCAAGTGAACCTGCCCCAAGTGGCTGAAAAAGACCTGAGCGAGCAGTCTTTGGATCAGCTGCTTGCCACTGCCGAACAACGATTGACAGAAAACCCTGACGACGTGCGCGGTTGGCGCGTGGTGGCACCTGTGTATATGCGGGCCAACCGGATTGATGATGCAATCACAGCTTATCAAAACGTTCTTCGTATCGAAGGTCCATCGACACAGATCCTATCTCTTTTGGGAGAGGCGATGGTGACAAAAACCGACGGGACTGTTGGCTCAGACGCGCTTCAGTTGTTCACTCAAGCAATTGATTTGGACGAGCGGAATTCAACCGCCAGTTTCTTTATTGGTTTGCATGCTTTGCAGAACGGTGACCGAGATGAGGCCAGATCCGTGTGGCAGGCGATGATCGATGGTGCCACCGGTGAGGAAGATTGGATCGAGGTGATGAAACAACGTGTCGCCCGGTTGGATGATCCATCGGTTTCTCCCCCGTCCTCTGATCTACCTGCGGCTGACCTTCTTGGAAGCGTTACCCCTGAACAACGGGATATGATTGAGGGCATGGTCAGCGGTCTTGCGGAACGACTTGAAGACGACCCTTCAGATAAGCAGGGTTGGGCGAGGCTCGTTCGTGC
>CAWUJX010000075.1:0-14385 GCA_963922635.1 uncultured Hyphomicrobiales bacterium
TGGGGAAAAGACTTCGTTAAAACAAAAAATAGGGAGACGAATTTATGACCAAATTTAAGAAGAAAAGCTTCGCACTGGCAATCAGCACACTCGCATTCGCAACAACACCATTTGCGATGCTAGGCAATGCACAAGCGCAATCATTCTCGTGTGCGAATGCGCAAATCCCCAGTGAAATGGCAATCTGCAACTTTGAAACATTGCTCATCAAAGATGAAACTGTTGCCGAACTGCTCGCAGCCAAACTGGTGAGCGCATCGCGCAGCAACGGTATCCTTGCGGTTTCACGCGACCACAGCACATGGCTCAAAAAACGAAACGCCTGCCAAACAGACATTGAATGTCTGGAAAAACGCTACGACGAACGTATCGAGAAGCTGATGGGTCGCGAATTGTAGAACCGCCAGATTGGCGACTAGGCTTTTACCAAAGCGTCAATTTCCATGAGTTTCGCCAGCAGGGCTTCGAGTTCGTTTAACCGAACCATATTGGGACCGTCAGACGATATCGTATTGTCGGGATCGTTATGCGTCTCGATGAATACGCCAGCAACGCCGACAGCAACTGCTGCACGCGATAGAGGCCCGACCATTTTCCGGTCACCGCCGGACGAGCCGCCAAGTCCACCCGGCATTTGAACAGAATGCGTGGCATCGAAAATGACGGGATAACCGGTTTCAGCCATTTGCGGCAAAGCCCGCATATCTGACACAAGCGTGTTGTACCCAAAACTTGCACCACGTTCTGTCAGCAATATTTGATCGTTGCCACTGTCTGCAACCTTTTTCGCCACGTTCTTCATATCCCATGGCGCAAGAAACTGCCCTTTTTTCACGTTGACGACTTTACCCGTATTGGCAGCAGCAATCAGCAAATCAGTCTGCCGGCACAGAAAGGCGGGGATCTGCAAGATGTCCACATAAGGCGCAATTTGTGCGCATTGTTCTGCGCTGTGCACGTCCGTCAGGATTGAAACACCCAATTCGGTCTTCAAATCTTCAAAAACCGGGATTGACGCATCAAGCCCTGCGCCGCGGGTTGCATCGATGGAGGTTCGGTTTGCCTTGTCATAGCTTGATTTGTAGATGAAACCTGCACCAAGTTTTGAACATATCTCTTTGATCGAACCGGCCATATCGAATGCATGCTGACGACTTTCCAGCTGGCAAGGCCCGAGGATGAACGATAATGGTGCGTCGTTAGAGAATGATACGTCACCAACCGTTATTGTCTTTTGTCCGCTCATTGCCCCTACTCCACAAAAGCCACCATGGCCCCTTGACCGGTGGTGGGATCAACAATCAAACGTTGCCCGACGGTTCTGGTTTCAATACCCGCTTCAGCCAAATGTTTGGTGACCGCTTTCTGGTCTTTTACAATCACGTCAAACGCAACCGCTTGCATGCCGCGTTCAATGGGCGCCTCCACTCCAAAATGCGCCTTCAAACCAGCCCGGTTAAGAGCGGAGATTTTTGCATTCGGCAACGTGATTTCCATGCCAAAGGAGTGCGAACGAACTTCACGCTGACCAGACATAATTTGCAAGTAATACTGGAAATCCTCCGGTAGCTGCTCACATAACACGACGCGCTTTAACCCGACCGCTCCGTTAGCGTGGACGATAAGGTCCTCCGGGAATGACGGAGGCCCATCAGGACGTTCACACAAAAAACATGCAAAGTCAGGAGAACGTTCATCAATTCCTAGCGCCACTTTAACTGCAACCCCTGGCCGTCGCACGGTTACCAGTTTGCCTGTTTCCCACCCTGCTTTCCGAAGGGCTTTACGTGCCTGTTTCGGGTCAGGTTCACCAAAAACCACAAAGGTAAAACCATCATCGCCGTTTCGGAAGCGATAACCCATGTCACGCCGTAAAAACGGATTTCCTTTCACGATCGCAGCTTCCACCGTTTCGCGGTGGCCGATAGCCAGCGGCTCAATGAACGTACCATTTTCAAAGAAGATACAAGCGTTTTCAGAGCCAAACTTGTGACGCGCATTCGGGGCTACTGTAAAACCAAGTTTGGAAAAACGGTCGCGTGCGATGTCGAGTGATGGAACCGGCAACACCACATGATCTAGGTTTCTTGGGGTCATTTTTTTCATGACCTGTGGATGCCCCATTGCGCCAAAATGCGCAAGACGAAATGCTTATAGTTTCAAGACTACATTTCCATTTGCATTGCCGCCTTCGACGAGTTCGTGGGCTTTCACAATTTCCTCAAACGGCAAGACATGACTTATATTCGTGACCGCTTGTCCGGTATTCATGAACCAATTCAACGTATCAATCGCTGCAATACGTTCGACCTTATTCAGTTCGTATACCAAATAGAATTTCAACGTAATCGACTTAAAAAGAAGATCGCGAAACGGCACATCAATTCCGCCCATGTCATTGGAGCCGTAGCAATAAACGGTAGCTTTTGGTTTCAGTGCCGGTGACGATACCAATTGCATGGTCGAATAAAAGTCCAGGTCGATAACAGCGCTAACCCCTTCCCCGTCCGTGAATTCGAGCACACGATCGGCAACATTTTCCGTTTTGTAATCGATACAAGCTGCAGCCCCGGCGTTTAACACCAGATTATGTTTGCCGGCTGAGGCCGTCCCGATCACCTTTCGCCCCATTAACACTGCCATTTGTGTCACGTAATGCCCCACCGCAGATGCTGCACCCGTTACCAAAACAGTTTCCGTAGGGTCCCTCTGAAGAAGATTTAGCGAGTGCGCGGCCGTCAGGCCCGGTATGCCAAAACAGGCTGCCGTTTCAAAATCGATGCCATCAGCCAGTTGAACTGCCTGGAATTCAGGCACAGAGATGTATTCCGCCGACGTGCCAAACTGGCGCTGCCACTGGCCGTTCCAAATCCAAACCCGCTCACCCACACGGGCAGCATCCACACCTTCGCCCACCGCCTCGATCGTACCGGCACCATCACTATGCGGAACTACAAAATCAAAAACGGGCGCCCTTCCGGCTCTTGACTTGACGTCCGACGGGTTCACGCCAGAAGTGGCCAGTTTGATCAGTACTTCACCGGACTGGGGGACAGGTGTTGGTTTCGATACAAATTCAAGAACGGAATTTGCAGGGCCGTTTCGGCTATATAGTGCTGTTTTCAAACCAATAATCCTGAAATTTTTGAGTTTAAGACGTCACAAAACAGGTTTCGCGTCACTCACAGATGTTTTTCTTAATGAAGCAGTTATTGCCCAAACATCCATCCCAGCCTTCGCGTTTGATGGAAGCTGACTTTTCTGAAAATTCACCCGCAATAATCTCAACAGACTGGATTTTGTCAAAGCGGAATGTGCGCTCTGCGGCATAATCACGGCCCTTTGTGCATCCGCGATGCTGAAACCCATGCATGTAAAGCTGCCCATTATTGCCGATAGCCACTTGATGCACGTCAACGAGGCGTGGTTCGCAGCCCTTGCTTTCGTCTTTATCGTATACGAGTTCAATAACGCGTTGATCTTTTGCAGCCTCGCACAACGGCGCTTCAAATTGAGATTGTGCGTTGGCTGATGACACACTGAATATGAGGAAAACAATCATGGTGTAGTTACTCATAAAATTTACCATCATACGCCTCTCACAATTTAGGAAATTTGCTACTATTTAAACCGCGTCCAAGGTCAGATTAGCCCCATCCAAAAACCCTTTGAAAAAAGTCGATGGTATTGTGACAACTCGCCGACCGCGGTTCCCTGTCAATTGTACAACAAAACCGCGGACTGCAAATTCTCGTACTTGCTCCAGAGTAAGGTTGATCGCGACATCTTCTTGCAGTGTGCACCCATATTGTCCACATCCGATGACCTGACGCGCAATTTGGGTCAATGGAAAAGATCGACCCTCGCTGTAAGCGGCATTGAGGAACATCCATTCAGCAGTCGAAACACTAAAGTACAACTGATTTATAGAGATCTCTGAAGAGCCCGTTGTAGAGGACGATCTTCTAAGCATGTATGTTCCAGATAAGATGTTGTTGTTGATAGAAGCTAGGCCAGTTCTATAGGTCTTCAGTCCGGTATGCGGGTTATCCTCAACCCGAACACTTTCAGAAACCTTGACCGGATCGCTCGCGCTCACGCAACCAAAAAGAACGAGCGAAAAACAGAAACACAAAAATTTTTTAAGCATAAAACCCACACTTTCAATGCGGACATGCTTTCGTTTATTGAACCATGTGTCAAGGGACTAGAGACCTCAAACCAGCCTGCTTTGTGCTTTGGCCGCCTCGATAAAACTTGCAAACAAAGGGTGTGGTTCAAACGGACGGGATTTCAATTCCGGGTGGTATTGGACACCTATGAACCATGGATGGACGTCCTGGCTGTATTCAATAGTCTCAGGAAGTAACCCGTCCGGTGACATGCCTGAAAATACCAACCCTGCCGCCTCTAGCCGATCCTTATAAGCCGTGTTGACTTCATAGCGATGGCGATGGCGTTCTGATACGTGAGTGGACCCATAAATCTCCGCGATCAAGGACCCTTCTTTCAACGGATGCGGGTATGCACCAAGGCGCATTGTTCCGCCCAGATCACCAGAAGCCTCGCGTTTTTCCAGCTGATTGCCCTTCATCCACTCGGTCATCAGGCCAACAACCGGCTCGCTTGCACCTTCATCAAACTCGGTTGAAGTCGCTTCCTCTATACCAGCAAGGTTACGAGCCGCTTCGATGCATGCCATTTGCATGCCAAAACAAATGCCGAAGTAAGGTATTTTGTTTTCACGAGCGTAAGTGACGGCCTTTATCTTGCCCTCTGAGCCTCTTTCCCCAAAGCCGCCTGGCACCAAAATACCATCAACCTGACCAAGATGCGCGGCAGTGTCTTCCTCATTAAAGACCTCGGACTCGATCCATTTCAAATTGACCTTGACTTCATTGGCGATGCCACCGTGATGCAAAGCTTCAATAAGTGACTTGTAGGCGTCTTTGAGGACCGTATATTTGCCGACAACTGCAATGTTCACCTCCCCGTGGGGATTGTGAATTTTATCACTAATTTCTTCCCACATACCCATTTGCGGCTTGGGTGCCGGGTCAATGCCAAACGCATTGAGAACTTCCTGATCAAGACCTTCCTTGTGGTAGGTCATCGGGACATCATAAATCGATTTCGCATCAAGCGCTTGAATAACAGCGGTCTCCCGGACATTGCAGAACAGAGAGAGCTTGCGGCGTTCTTCTGCCGGTATTTCCCGATCCGCCCGCACCAATAAAATGTCAGGCTGGATACCAATTGAACGCAGTTCTTTCACTGAGTGCTGGGTGGGTTTTGTTTTCAATTCACCGGCAGCCCAAATCCACGGCATCAGTGTGAGATGAACATAAATACACTGGCCACGGGGCAGATCATTGCCCAATTGGCGAATTGATTCAAAAAACGGCAAGCCTTCGATGTCGCCAACCGTGCCGCCGATTTCGCACAAGACAAAATCATATTCGTCATTGCCCTCAACCACGAATTCCTTGATTGCATTCGTCACATGGGGGATCACCTGTACCGTGGCACCAAGGTAATCGCCGCGGCGTTCTTTCGCGATGATATCCTGATAGATACGACCGGTCGTGATGTTGTCCTGCTGGTTTGCAGGACGTCCGGTAAACCGCTCATAATGCCCCAGATCAAGATCGGTCTCTGCACCGTCATCGGTAACGAAACACTCCCCGTGTTGATAGGGAGACATGGTGCCGGGATCGACATTCAGATAAGGGTCCAGCTTTCGCAGCCGCACTTTGTATCCGCGCGCTTGAAGGAGCGCACCAAGTGCTGCTGAAGCCAGACCTTTACCAAGTGAGGAAACCACACCGCCAGTGATGAAAACGTATCGCGCCATGGGATTTAAGAACTAAACATCTGTGGTCGATTCGGGTAGCGAAAAATCACTCATTCACAAAAAAAATGCCCCGAAATCATCCGGGGCACTTCAAAAAACAAAAACTTGTCTAATTGTTTGTGGGAACCTGCGGTTCTGAGGTGTCTCCGTCACCGCCGAGGTTAAGCCCTTCGCCGCCCGGCAATTGGTCGAGAATACCGTTTCCACTACCGTCCTGCTGATTTTGAAGTGGCAGGTTATCAAGAACATTTTCGCGTTCAACACCGGACAACACACCAAGAATAATCGATGTTGCAAAAAATGATGCAGCCAAAATTGCTGTAGTCCTCGTAAGAGCGTTCGCTGCACCGCGAGCGGACATGAATCCATTACCACCGCCGCCAATACCAAGGGCACCACCTTCAGAACGCTGAAGCAGTACAACCGCCACCAACGCGACGACGATCATAAGATGAATAACAATAATTACCGTTTCCATGGGAAATCCTGAAGCTTCTGGGCCGCAAACTGGCCAATTTGCGTGGTCCTTATCATGCGACCTTTGAAAGTGCAAAACATAATGAAGAGGTGGCAATCACCACGTCTGATTTCAATGGATGATATGCACGAGTGAACCTTGAATTCTTATGAAAGCTTCTCATAGGCGGCGCAAATGCCAAGAAAATCCTCCGCCTTGAGGCTGGCACCTCCCACAAGAGCCCCATCCACGTTAGAAACGCCCATCAATGTCTCAGCGTTAGAGGGTTTGACAGATCCCCCATAGAGAAGCCGCATGGTTGCACCCTCACCCCCAAATCGATCAACAAGGGTTTGACGGATGAAACCATGCGCTTCCTCCACATCGGCCTCTGACGGAACTAGTCCAGTGCCGATTGCCCAAACAGGCTCGTAAGCCACAACCACAGATTCAGCCGTTGCATTATCAGGCATTGAGCCATCCAGTTGATCTTTCAACACGGCAAGCGTCTCGCCGGATTTTCGCTGTGCTTCAGTCTCACCAATGCAAACAATCGTCAGCAATCCGCTGGTCAGCGCGGCTTCTGCTTTGGCTTTCACGATTGAATTGGTCTCACCATGATCCGTGCGCCGTTCAGAATGACCAACAATCACAGCCGTAGCGCCAGTGTCAGCAATCATTTCGGCGGATACATCACCAGTATGTGCTCCGCTCTGATTAAAATGGCAGTCCTGCCCACCAATGCTCAGACTTGACCCATTACAGCTCTTTACGCTTGCCATCAAAAGTGTGGAAGGCACGCAGACCAACATATCGAGCCTATTTTGCATCGCCTCGTGATATCCGTTGGCCAATTCTTCGAGTACACTTAGCGAGCTGTGCAATCCGTTCATTTTCCAATTGCCAGCCACAAGCGGTTTTACGTTTGGTGTCATGGTTATTCTCCGACGATTTCGGGCCCCTTATCGGTTGTCTCTGCAACAAACGCAATCGTGAGTCACGAACGATTCACAGCGCCTTGTGGTTGCCGTATCGAATGGATATACGAAACATCTGATTTGCTCTGAACTATGATGGAATTGTCATGCTTGATACCCTGCGCACTGCTTCAACCGGATGGCTTGCCAAAATCCTGATCGGATTGCTCGTGATCAGTTTCGCCGTTTGGGGGATTTCCGGCAGCTTGTTTTATGGAAATCAAACCACCGTAGCGCAAGTGGGGAAAACTACGGTAAGCACACTCGATTTCCGCCTTGCCTATGAAAATCAGCTTGGCGCTCTTTCACAGCAGTTTGGCCGACGCTTATCCCGCCAACAGGCAGATGCGTTTGGCCTTCGGCAAAACGTAATTGATCAGGTTGTCGCTGGCGCATTGCTGGACGAAAACGCTCGGAAAATGGGCCTTGGTATTGGAGAAACAGAACTGGCACAGGTTATCGCCTCTGACCCTGCCTTCCAGGACTTGTCAGGCAATTTCTCCCGCAATGCCCTTGCGGCCACTCTTCGGCAATATGGGATTTCGCAGGAAGACTACATCAACAGCCGCCAACGCGTGGCGTTACGCAATCAAATTCAGGCAGGAACCGCTGCAGCACTGGATTTACCAGAAGCGTTTGAAAGTGCTTACACACAATACCTAAACGAACGCCGTACCGTCCAATATGTGGAATTCGGATCAGAAGTGATTGAGACACAGCCGTCACCCTCCGATTCCGATCTTCAAACCTATTACGACGATAACAAATCCGATTTTGTGGCGCCGGAATATCGTAAAATCGATTACATTCTACTGCAGGCGAGCGATCTCGCAAATGTGGATGAAATTACCGACGAGGAAGTCCGCGCGGAATACGAGAACCGGAAAGACAATTTGCGGAGCCCGGAGCGCAGGACCGTTGAACAATTGGTTTTGTCCAGCGCAGAGGAAGCCAGTGAAGTTTCGCAAAGGCTAAAAGACGGCGAAAGTTTCGAAACCGTAGTGAGCGATTTGGGAAGATCGATTTCAGATCTGTCACTTGGTGCAGTCACAGAATCTGACCTTCCTGACGAAGCTGTTTCGATAGCAGTCTTCAATGCTGAACTTAACCAACCCACTGACGTGGTAGAAGGCATATTCGGGCCGGTGATTGTCCGGGTCACCAACATCGAGCCCGAACGCACAACACCCTTCGCGGAAATCGAAACTCAACTTCGCACAGACTTAGCCACACGTGCCGCCGGGGACCGTGTATTTGAATTATACGACGCGATTGAAGAAGAACGCGGTGCCGGTGAATTCATCGGCCCGATTGCCGAGCGGATGCAGCTTGAAAGCCAAACAATCGAAGCAATTGATGCGCAGGGTTTGGATATCGCCGGAAACGCGGTGGAGAACATACCCAATATTCGAGCTCTTACGGCGCAGGCTTTCCAAAGCGAGCCAGGCGACGATACGAGACCCATCGAAGTGGGTGCGAACGGATTCATCTGGTTCGATGTGGCCGAAATCATTCCCGAAAGGCAAAAGACCTTTGAAGAGGTGAAGGTTGATTTGGAAGCAGCTTGGATCGCCGCCGAAACGGAAAAGAAAATCAATGCAATTGCCGATACAATCGTCACACGGGTCAATGCTAACGAAGCGTTGGATGATGTAATTGCAGAATTGCTACCCGCTGACTCTTTCGGCCAGCCAGTCAAATCAAGCGAAGCGACGGAGCTGACGCGAGCAGAGGATCATGAAACACTTTCAAGAACTGCGGTGCAGTCGGCCTTTGGTGTATCAAACGGTGTTGCGACACGGGCACTGTCCGGTGAAAACAAAGTAACGGTGATGGTCGTAACAGATGTGGCGCTACCCACTGAAGCAAGAATCGAAATTGAGATTATTTCCGGCATTAACGAAGTCGCCTCTCAGGACGTACTGACTCAGGTCGTGCAAGACTTGCAATCGCGCGAAAGTGTGACCATAAACCCGAGTGCCATTGAGGCTGCATTTAACCCCCATGGGGGCTAAGGCAAGATTGGAAATAAATCAGGTAACGAATACCCAATTCCATATTGCAGGGTTTAGGATACGGTCATGCAAGACTTGAAACATGTGATTGGTCTTCTGGCGAATGGTGACGCGCTGAGCCGGGAACAAACTAAATCCACTTTCGATTTTTTAATGTCGGGCTCAGCCACAGACGCCCAAATCGGTGCAGTTCTGATGGCCATGCGGCTGCGCGGTGAAACGGAAGATGAATTTGCCGGCGCCGTGGACGCAATGCGCGCCAAAATGCTACCCGTGGATGCACCTGCAGACGCAATCGATATTGTAGGGACTGGCGGCGATGCCAAAGGTTCGTACAACATCTCCACATGTACGGCACTTGTTGTGGCAGGTGCAGGTGTAAAAGTCGCCAAGCACGGGAACCGATCACTCTCATCCAAGTCCGGGGCATCGGATGTTTTGACGGCTCTGGGCGTCAATATTGAATTATCTCCGGGCCAAATCTCAGATTGTATCAATGACGCGGGAATTGGCTTCATGTTTGCGCCCGCGCACCATTCAGCCGTGCGGTATGTCGGGCCTGCCCGCGTGGAACTGGCCACCCGCACGATATTCAACCTGCTTGGCCCCATGTGCAATCCGGCAGGCGTAAAACGCCAACTCTTGGGTGTTTTTGCGCCACAATGGGTTTTGACTGCAGCAAAAGTACTCAACAAACTAGGCTCTGAAAAAGTCTGGGTTGTTTATGGCGAAGGCTTCGATGAAGTTACCATTACGGGGACAACCCAAGTGGCAGCGCTCCAAAACGGTTCGGTCGAGACCTTCGAGATTACGCCCAAGGACTTTGGGTTTGAGGTGTGTGACGAGGCTGAAATTGCTGGCGGCGATGCAAGCATAAATGCTGACGCGTTGCGTGCGGTTTTAGCAGGTGAAGCATCGGCGTATCGTGATATGGTAGTCATGAATGCAGCGTGTTCGCTGGTGGTCGCCGATAAAGCAAAAGACATTGGGGAAGGCGCTGAAATCGCCAAACACTCGATTGATTCAGGTGCCGCGGCAAAAGCATTGGATAATCTGGTTGAAGTTTCGAACCGTGGAAATGCGTAATGGCTGATATTCTCAAAAAAATAGAAACCTATAAGCGCGAGGAAATCCTTGCCGCAAAATCCGCGGTTTCATTGGACGAACTGAAAGCGCGGTGCGCCGACCAGGACACTCCCCGTGGATTTGTTGCAGCGCTCCAGAACAAAATCGCGCATGGTGAATACGCTTTGATTGCAGAGATCAAAAAGGCAAGCCCTTCGAAGGGTTTGATCCGTGAAGACTTCAACCCGCCGGAACTTGCAAAAGCCTATGAGGCTGGCGGCGCTGCGTGCTTATCTGTTTTGACAGATGCGCCAAGTTTTCAAGGAGCGCCTGAATTTCTTAAGCAGGCACGAGAAGCAACCGCCCTACCTGCCATTCGAAAAGACTTTTTATACGAACCTTACCAGGTTTATGAAGCACGAAGCTGGGGCGCTGATTGTATCCTCATCATTATGGCATCCGTCACTGACGATGAAGCGATTGCGCTTGAAGAAACAGCTTTTGAACTCGGCATGGATGTCCTTGTGGAGGTGCATAACGAGCCAGAACTTGAACGCGCGCTTTCTGTTTCAAAATCACGGCTATTTGGCATTAATAACCGCGATCTGAAAACGTTCGAAGTCTCACTGGAAACGAGCGAACGACTTTCGAAGCTGGTGCCGTCGGACAAATTGCTTGTGGGAGAAAGCGGTTTGTTCAGCCCAGACGATCTTGCCCGGCTTTCCCGCGCTAATATCCGCACATTCCTGATTGGCGAGAGCCTGATGCGCCAGGAAGATGTGGCAAGCGCCACGCGGGAATTGTTGGCCAACCCTGCCGAAATCAAAGCAGCGTAGCAGGCTCCCATGTCTTCACTTACGCATCTTGAAAAAAGCGGCGAAGCGAACATGGTCGATGTGGGCGCGAAACAACAAACGGAGCGCGAAGCAACCGCAATTGGGCATGTGAAGATGAAAGCGGAAACACTCAAAATTGTTTTGGATGGAAACGCAAAAAAAGGCGATGTCATTTCTGCCGCGCGGATCGCAGGGATTATGGCCGCAAAGAAAACCGCAGATCTTATTCCTCTGTGCCATCCCATTGGGCTCACCAAAGTCAATGTGGACATTACACCCGATGATCAGCTTCCGGGACTGCGCGTGCGCGCCACCGCAGGTCTTACTGGACAAACAGGCGTTGAAATGGAAGCACTCACCGCTTGCTCTGTGGCTTGTTTGACCATTTACGACATGGTGAAAGCCGTTGACCGTTCCATGGAAATCTCCGGAATAGTACTCGCCGAGAAAAAAGGCGGAAAATCCGGACATTGGAAACGCGAAGCTGACGCCAGTTAACAAGGTTTTCCCAGCCCATGGTTCAAAATGCCCTCATTCCGGCTGAAGAAGCATTATCGATTGTATTGGAAAGCGCCACCGCCCTCCCCGCCGTAGATACTCCTCTTACACAATGTGCAGACCGGGTCTTGGGTGAAGATATTGAGGCGCTACGAACACAACCGCCATTCAATGCATCCGCCATGGATGGCTATGCCGTTCGTCAAAATGATATCAATGAACTGCCAGCAACACTCAAGGTTGTAGGAACTTCTCGCGCAGGCATGCCCTTTAACGGGCAAGCGCAACCGGGAGAGGCAGTGCGCATCTTTACCGGAGCAGTGGTGCCGGACGGCCTCGACAGCATCGTTATTCAGGAGAACACGAAACGCATCAATGACGATGAAGTATCGGTCATTGAACGCGTTCAAAAGGGAAAGTTCATCCGTCCCGCGGGTCTTGATTTCACACTCGGCGACACACTGCTGATCGCAGGCGAAACAGTGAGCCCCGCTTCAATTGCGCTTGCGGCTTCCATGAATCACTCCACACTGCCGGTAATCGCCAAGCCCCGTGTGGCGCTCATTGCCACTGGCGACGAACTGGTACTGCCCGGGGATACTCTCAGCGAGGGACAGGTTATTGCGTCCAATACTTTTGGTCTTGTTGCAGCGATCGAAAAGCGCCAAGCGGAAGTTATCGACTTGGGAATTATTCCTGACAACGCGGATGAGCTTTCATCAGGGTTTGAGAACGCCATGAACCAAGGTGCGGACATCATTGTCACCACAGGCGGCGCATCGGTGGGCGATCATGATCTCATCCTGCCCGTGGCCCAATCATTGGGCTTTGAAATCCTGATAACAAAAATTGCCATGCGCCCGGGGAAACCGTTCATATTCGGCAAGCTCAAGCGAAATGACAAAACAGTATACCTCACTGGATTGGCGGGAAATCCGGTTTCGTCTCTAGTTGCATTCAGCGTTTTTGTGGCGCCTTTGATTGACGTACTGTCAGGCCAGCCCCACCGCACCGAAAACCGTCAAACCGCACAATTGGGTCGCGATTTACCCGCGAATGATGAACGTGCCGAATATATGCGTGGGTCGCTGTCTCAAACACAAACTGGCGATTTGATTGCCACTCCGTTTGAAAAACAGGACAGTTCCATACTCACCAATCTCGTGAAGGCAAATTGCCTCATCTATCGCCCCGTCCAAGCGCCCGCTGCGCAAGCGGGCGAAAAATGCGAAATCATCCCTCTTTGAGGTGTGTTTGCGGTTTAACCGAGTTTTTACTTGCGGAACATATAAAGAACATGTAGTGATGTTCTATATTTGTTTCTATGATTCCCCAAAACGAGGGAGATCGAAAGGAAAGCCGATGTTAACGCGCAAACAGCAAATCCTGCTCCAATTTATTCACCAGAGATTGCAGGATGAAGGTGTTCCCCCTTCTTTCGACGAAATGAAAGAAGCGCTCGAGCTTAAATCAAAAAGCGGTATTCATCGGCTTATTACAGCTTTGGAAGAACGTGGATTTATACGCAGGCTTCCCAACCGTGCCCGTGCTCTGGAAGTGATTAAGATGCCGGAATCTTGGGGCGCAGAAGAAGGATTGGTCAATACTGGCGAAACAGGCAGTGTTATCCGCCCTGATTTTGGCGGTAATCCTGCTGAGCCAGCTGGTAACGTGACGCCGTTTCCGGGTAACCTGCAGTCAGGCAATACAAATCAAAGCGGAATGGAAGAAGAAAGTTACGGTTTTGCAGTCCCAGTTATGGGTAAAATCGCAGCCGGTGTGCCAATCTCTGCCATTCAAGAAAATACGCACTCCGTAACAGTACCGCCTGAGATGATTGGCTCCGGTGACTATTTCGCGCTGACAGTCGAAGGCGACTCCATGATTGAGGCTGGCATTTTTGACGGTGATACAGTGGTTATCCGCCAATCGTCCACCGCAACGCCAGGTGAGATTGTGGTTGCACTAGTAGACGATGAAGAAGCTACACTCAAAACATATCGCCGTGAGAATGGTGAGATCGCGCTGGAAGCGGCAAACCCGGCTTATGAAACACGTCGCTTCTCAAACGACCGCGTGAAAGTACAGGGTAAGCTTGTGGGCCTTATTCGTAGTTACCATTAGCGTCTAGAGAGCCTGTGGTGTTTCTGTGCCAAGGGCGTGTGGGTGGTGGAATTGCCCGGACAATTTGGATGTTGCTTTGAGGCTGGTCACCGATTTGATTTGAAGTGAAAATCGCGTGGGTTCCGTACTGTTCAAAATCTCCACGCTTAAGAACGAGTGTCGGTTTCCGGTTGCGGCAGTTCACCCATTTGAGTCTGGGAGCCGCAAGTATATCGGCGCGTTGGCAGGAAGACCATAGAAGGTCCGGATCATAGACGATGTGAAGAACCTGGCTGCCGGGTAGCGTCACAATGCATCGGTCTCGATTGCAAGCGTCAGTTGACAGTTTGGCATTCTCAAACGTTGTTTGACCGAACGTCTTCGCCCACACCTTCGTGACGAAGTTATTGCCTTTAGGATACAATTTTCGCAATTCGCCTGCCCCGTTCTTATACAGAACCACGCGCCCATTCTCAGCGATCAAAACATCGGGGATTGGCTCAGCGGCAAAGAAGAACGGGATGCCAATAAATGGCACTATCCCCAAAACACGAAGTCTTGTTTTTAACAGGGTCAGCCA
>CAWUJX010000076.1:0-13854 GCA_963922635.1 uncultured Hyphomicrobiales bacterium
ATTGCGAGGCAATCGTTGGAGCAGACCCTGTCTTGATCCAGTCATCGAGATTGTTCAGCAATTTATGGGCACCCATCAGATACTGCTGACCTTGCTCTGTCAGTTGGTACTGACGGCTCTCGATGGAAAACAAGTTGATGTCTAGCAGTTCTTCGAGATCATCCAGATGCCGCCGGATAGTTTGCCGTGTAATGCCCAGTACTTCTACAGCCCGGGTGATGTTCAATGTATCCGCAACCACAACAAATGTGCGGAGCATCTCATACATCACAGAAGGAGTTCTTGGATTTTCCAAATAAAATACCCCACACACGAACACCCACGTGTCTGATCGTCACCCTAAATTTTAATATAAGTTAAATTAAATCTTATAAAAGCATGAAAAATCATGCAGTTGCGGTATAGAAATTTACCTTGCGTAAGGCGAGTGATATCCTGTTGTTAAATTAGCTGCGCCCATTCAAAGCCGGGTCGAAGCGGCAATTTGCATAAAGACCGAATACGCGGTCTCAACTGCGCGCGGCAAGTTGGGTAAGCTGCCGAGATGGCCACATAGCTTTGAGTGCGCCTGCCTCAGGCAGTGCTAAGCAACGACAAAATTTGCAGTCTTTAAGTCCATCGCTGCAAGCGCTTGTTTGATGATACCACCCGCATCCAGCCCCGCGGTCTCCACCATTCGTGCGGGCGACATCTGATCCATATAGATATCGGGCATCGTCATGGTGCGTACTTTCAACCCCTGATCGAGAAGTCCCTTGCTTGCCAAATGGTGGAGTACCATTGCACCAAATCCACCGGAAGAACCTTCTTCGACCGTGATGAGTAACGCATGTTCGCGCGCAAGCCGTTCACACAATTCAGTATCCAACGGTTTGGCAAAACGGGCATCAGCAACCGTTGTGGAAAGGCCATGTGCTTCCAGTTGTTCGGCTGCCGCAATACAGTCCTGTAGCCTTGAGCCGTAGGAAAGAAGGGCAATGTGGTTGCCTTCTTGTACGATGCGACCTTTCCCGATTTCGAGAACCTCTCCACGCTCTGGCATCTCAACCCCAACACCTTCACCGCGAGGGTAACGGAAGGCAAGCGGTCCTTCATCATAAGCCACAGCAGTTGCAACCATGTGTTTGAGCTCTGCTTCATCCGCAGCTGCCATAAGGGTGAAGCCAGGAAGGCAGCCGAGATAGGCCACATCAAACGAACCCGCATGAGTTGCGCCATCAGCGCCCACAAAGCCTGCCCGATCGATTGGAAAGCGTACGGGCAATTGTTGGATGGACACATCATGAACGACCTGGTCATAGGCACGTTGCAGGAAGGTGGAGTAGATCGCGCAAAATGGCTTATAGCCTTCACTCGCCATGCCAGCGGCAAAGGTCACCGCATGTTGTTCGGCAATCCCCACATCATAGGTACGTTCGGGAAAAGCTTTGCCAAAAATATCTATACCCGTCCCCGATGGCATCGCCGCTGTTATGCCGATGATTGTGTCGTCTTCTTCTGCTTCTTGAACCAGCGATTGGCCAAAGACCTTGGTGTAGGAAGGGACATTTTGAACGCTCTTTTGCTGTTTGCCGTTCATCACATTGAACTTGGAAACCGCATGAAGCTTGCAGTCAGCCGCTTCTGCCGGGGCATAGCCTTTGCCCTTTTCCGTGACCACATGAACCAAAAATGGCCCTTGTTTGCTGTCGCGAAGATTTTCTAGCACCGGAACCAACGCTTCAAGATTATGTCCGTCAATTGGCCCGATGTAGTAAAAGCCAAGCTCTTCAAACAGCGTTCCGCCGTTGAAAAAGTTACGCGTATATTCTTCTGTTTTCCGGGCGCTTTCCTTGATGAAGCGTGGCATCCGGTTGTTGATCTGCTTGGCACCCTCCCGGATTGACCGATAGGTCTTGCCACTCACAAGACGGGCAAGATGATTGCTCATCGCGCCTGTGGGCGGAGCAATCGACATATCATTATCATTCAAGATAACGATTTGACGCGCATCCATCGCGCCCGCATTGTTCATTGCCTCATAAGCCATGCCCGCTGTGATCGAGCCATCTCCAATAACTGAAACCACTTTACGGTCCACCTTTGCAAGCCTTGAGGCTTCCACCATCCCAAGCCCCGCTGAGATGGATGTGGAAGAGTGAGCGGCACCAAATGGGTCAAATTCACTCTCTTTGCGTTTCGTGAAGCCTGACAGGCCGTTTTCCTGGCGGAGGGTACGGATGCGATCCCGGCGTCCAGTCAGAATTTTATGGGGATAGCACTGATGGCCCACATCCCAGATGATGCGATCGTGCGGCGTATCAAACACGTAGTGAAGTGCGACCGTCAACTCCACCACCCCTAATCCAGCACCTAGATGTCCACCTGTAACAGAAACGGCATCCACCAATTCGTGGCGTAGTTCCTCAGCAATCACCGGGAGTTTTTCCGTTGGAAGCTTCTTTAAGTCCTTTGGATATTTTATGGTATCCAACAGTGGTGTGGCTGATTCCTTTGACATAATTCCTCCAAACCCCTCAAAGCTTTGCCATAGTGTCAAATTTATTAGACAAATAAAATGTCTATCATGTTAGACAATAAAGTGTGTTTGGCAAGAAGATTATTTGTTGGGCGGTTTTCGCAAACCGTATGGCAGTACAAGTTCCCAAACGTGATCCGGAACCATGTTTTTGAGTTTTGATGGTGCTTTTCTGGTGAGGTGAAGCACGCTTTCCAGTGCTTTCATCTCAACCCGTGTTCGCGCAAACTCAAGGCCTTTTGGTCCGATCTTCGGCATAAGCCAAGCTGCTATGGGGCGCACAAAGTCAGGCATTGCACGGATCGGCAGGTCGTTTGCGGACCGCTCCACATTCGCCATGAAGCCGCGCACATGTCGCTCGCGCTTGCCCGATGAGCGGGGTTCTGAAAGCGCCACATCATCACTAAGCAACTCAAGCAATTCTTCGCCACGTTCATTTCGAACGATAACCCATTGCTCACCCTCACCCGCCATATAGCCGATCGTGATGTCGGAAAGCGAGTTCGTATAATCCACGCAAGTCTGACAGGTGAGCGGAAAAAAGTCCGGCCTGAGTTTGGAGATGGGTAGCTTAAGGAACGGAATTTCTTCTCTCCTGCCGTTGTCAAAACGTAGCTCCACTTTGTAGTCGGCGCGAAACTCCAGATAGTTGACCGTTTCGGGACGGTCACTCAGGAGTGTCAGAAACTCGTGAAAATGCTCGGTCGTTGTATTATCCGAGCAGGGCGTCCCAATCACATAAAGACGTTCAAGTCCAAACTCTTTTTCCAGTGCTCTTAAAGCGTAGACCTGGCAGGGTATTCCCACCACGGCGAGCCTTTTATGGCCCGCCTCAATGGCTGGCTCGATTAATGAAAGAATGGGGGCATACCCCATCCGCATGCCGCGACATTCGTCCATGTCATCCGGGTTCGTGATAAGCCTTGGTTCTGGTTTCCACCGATCATCACACGATGGGCCAACGGCAATAACGGCATCCACATAATTGTTGATCAATAATCGTTTTGCGATTTCGCTGGTAATTCCAGTCCACTGGGCTCCGGCTTTTGGGTTTTTCATCGATGCGCGGAACATCTTTTTGAAAACCCCAAACCAGGCTTCATCCGCATGAATTGTTTTGTCCCTCCCGCGCCCATGCACGCCGCGTTCAAAAGCGTTGTAGTCCGGTTTTATGAACTGGCATGCCCGCCCGCACCGCTCCGGGTTTGAGGTTCTCGAAACACCGCAATCCGTACACAATGTTCGATGAGGCGCGGTTGACCCCGTGTGGCTCTGTGTCGGTTTATCTAACATGGCCACACTATAAGGGTTGTAACTGTCAAATAAAATAGACATAATTGAGTGACATAAAAAAGCAACATCACGATTCCGCCGGAGGCTGACTTGAAGCAGAACAGGATTTCCTATCCGTTTTCCGCGATTGTGGGACAAGAGTCTCTGAAGCTTGCTATTATTCTGTGCGCGATTGATCCAAGCCTTGGGGGTGTTTTGGCACTGGGAGATCGCGGTACCGGTAAAACCACTGCCGTTCGTGGTCTGGCCGATTTATTGCCTGAAATGACCAGAGTCAAAGGCTGTCGGTATAATCGTCATCCAGATGATCCAACCGATATCAATATGCCTCACATGGTATCGTATGATGGCAAAACAGAAAATGTACCAATTCCAGTCGTTGACCTGCCCCTTGGTGTCACAGAGGACCGCTTGCTAGGCGCTCTTGATATTGAAAAGGCGCTTGTGGATGGCAAGCGTGAATTTGAGCCGGGATTGCTGGCCGATGCAAACCGTGGCTTCCTCTATATTGATGAGATCAACCTGCTTGAAGACCATATTGTCGATGTGCTGCTCGATGTGGCAGCGTCAGGTTGGAATGTGGTGGAGCGTGAGGGTTTGTCCGTTCGTCATCCTGCCCGTTTTGTTCTTGTTGGGAGTGGAAACCCGGAAGAAGGAGATTTGCGTCCACAATTGATTGACCGATTTGGTCTTTCGGTTGAGGTTCGCACACCCGGCAGCATTGCTGAGCGGGTCGAGGTTATCAAGCGGCGGGATGCGTTTGAAAGCGACCCATCATCATTTGTGAAAACCTGGAAGCCTCAGACCGCCAAAATCACCAAGAGGGTTGATTTGGCGAAAGCGCTGATCGCCGACTGCGTTGTGGGGGACGATCTTCTCGCCTTGATCGCGGAGATCTGCATTGCACTGGGAACAGATGGCCTTCGGGGAGAACTGACCCTGATCAAAGCTGCCCGCGCTCATGCGGCCTGGATGGGGCGTAACTCGGTAACGCCTGAAGATGTTCGGGAAATGGCCACTTCCGCGCTTGGCCATCGTCTCCGTCGCAATCCACTCGACGATGCTTCAGGCTCCGTACGAGTGGAGCGGGCGCTCGAAGAAATATTCGCCAAACGCAATGCTGCATGAACCGGAACACATCGACTTAGCGCAATTGCCAACAGTTGATGGGGGGCTGCTTAAATGGCACGACGCAATGATGGCACTAGAAGTATGTGCCGCAGCATCGACAAGAGCTCACAAGAAATTCCCTGCAATCAGGCTTCAAGCCAAGTCCGGCCCTGTGCTTGACCAATGGTTAGACCTTTTCACAAAAACGATTAAGCCCCGATCGCTTCACAAACTACCCGTTAGTGTCACGATGGAAGGCCTGATCGGTGGTCTTGATCTTGCTGCTACCCTATCCACGGGCAAACGCCAAGCGACCGAGGGTTTGCTGTCCAAAGCCAACGGTGGATTTCTTATTCTTCATGCCTGCGAAGACCTTGAACACGACATTCTATCTACTGTCATGCAAGCCTACGACGATGGACATGTTCAGCTTGAACGCGATGGCATTTGCGAAACAAGACAAGCAAGGTTCGGCATATTGATCATTGATGGAAGTGACCCTGCGGAAAACGCCATTCCTGAGCAGGTTGTTGATCGAACAATGATGCATATCGATCTCGACGGCGTGGACCTGCGCAGCATCTCAGATCAAAGTGTGGAATTTCCTGATAGTCACAACACCACCGCGATTTGTGGCCCCTCAGAAATTGAAGCGATTGTTTCGCTTGCCGCTGGCTTTGGTTTGCACTCGTTGCGACCGGCAATGCAGGCAATAGAGGTCGCGTGTCTCTATGCGGGTCTCAATCACCGCGAACAGGTCACCACAGACGATATCGAAGCCGCTATTCGGCTATCTTTGCTTAACCGGGCGAAATGTTTGCCATCGCCAGTGGATGAGCCGCAAGAACCAGACCATCACGATGAGCCTCGTCCAGACGATTTTACAGAGGAAACAGACCCGCCTGAACCAGAGCATCCCGATGAAACAGCGGATGCAGATCCACAGGAAGAAATCGAAAATGCGGATACTGGCGTTCCTGATGAGATCGATGTGGAGACATTACTGGCAAATCTGCCAGCGGATTTGCTCGAGCAATTGAAAAACAGGCAGGCCCAACGGGGAAAAGCGGGCTCACAGGGCCGGATGGGTATCCGAAAATATAGTTTCAAACGGGGAAGGCGCATCGGAAGCACTCGAGGCAAGCCCGGCCATGGAAAGCGCCTAGACCTGATCGCAACACTGCGGGCAGCAGCCCCTTGGCAAAAAGCCCGGAAGCGATTCGGTTTGAACGGTAAAAATAAATACTCCGTGGCCATTCGTCCCGACGATTTTCGGATCAAACGTTTTGTTTCGAAATCGGAATCCACCACGATCTTCGCTGTTGATGCCTCTGGCTCCACCGCAATCAACCGATTGGGTGAAGCAAAAGGTGCCATCGAAATTCTTCTCAATGAAAGTTATTCGAGACGCGATCATGTTTCACTCGTGGCCATGCGGGGTGAAACTTCTGAAGTCATTCTGCAACCTTCCCGTTCACTGATTATGGCGAAGCGGACTTTGTCTCGCCTGGCAGGGGGTGGCGGGACGCCACTTGCTCACGGGTTGCAGGCAGCATTGGAAATCGCCGATGATGAAAGAAGACAAGGGCGGACGGCAACAATCGTGGTTTTGACGGACGGCAGTGCCAATATTGCGTTGGATGGTAAACCCGGGCGCAATAGGGCCCATGAAGATGCAATGGTTATTGCTCAGGCAATTGGCGCATCAGGCCATCCGTGCTTGATGATTGACGTAAGCAAATTGCCCGGAGCACAAGCGCAACAACTGGCTGAGGCAGCGCGCGGTACGTGTTTGCCTATGCCGTTTGCAAGTTCCCATAATATATCAAAGGCCGTTCTCGAACATCGCCAGTCTGGATAAACCGCTATGAACTGGGATGAACACCGACACGATTGGCCTCACGCTGGCTTAAGCCAGTTTGTGACAATCGGTTCTGTTCGATGGCATTACCAACGGGCCGGCACGGGTAAAAAAGTCCTCCTTCTTCATGGAAGTGGCGCCACAACCCATTCATTTGAAGGGGTTTTTAGCCTTTTGCAGGATGGGTACGATGTTTTGGTCTTGGACCTTCCCGGCCATGGATTTACCAAGGCGCCGGAACTTCGGAGCCCAACAATTGAAAACGTATGCGCTACGATTGAGGCATTTTTGGATGAGGTAGGTTTTTACCCAGACCTTGTAATTGCCCATTCAGCCGGAGCAGCCATTTCCGTTCAACTGATTGTTTCTGGTGTTATCGCCCCTGATCATTTGGTGGCAATCAACGGGGCTTTCTTTCCGTTTCCCGGAATGGCGGGGCATCTTTTTCCTGCCGCTGCCAAACTTCTGTTTCTCAATCCATTCGTGCCGTCAATTTTCTCTGCCATTGCCTCATTCGGGCAGGTTGAGAGAGTGATAAATTCCACCGGCTCTAAACTCAGCCAAAGGCAGCTCGATTACTACGGTCGAGCCTTTTGTGATCCAAAACATGTTCAAGGAACACTCGCTATGATGGCGAATTGGGATCTAGAGCCGATGCCCGCGAAGTTGAAAAAGGTCAAAACGCCAACACTCCTTGTGATCGGTCAGCGTGATGGGACCATAGATCCTGCAACCAGTGACGACGCTCTCGAACTGTTTCCGAACGCAGAGCGTTGCGCTTTTGAAAATGCCGGTCATCTGGTCCATGAGGAGCAACCTGATGAGGTTACTGCGGCAATTGCGGCTTTTGCCAAAAATAGCGTCAAAAGAAATAGACACTCTACTTGATAAAAATTACTTTACAGCGTTTAATACGGAGTCATGAATAAGCATGTCATGGCAACGCAGGTCGAACCTGTTTTACAATCTGAAAAACCCCATGCGGTCATTGTGGGT
This sequence comes from uncultured Hyphomicrobiales bacterium, assembly GCA_963922635.1. Classification (GTDB taxonomy): domain Bacteria; phylum Pseudomonadota; class Alphaproteobacteria; order Rhizobiales; family Rhizobiaceae; genus JAALLB01. The sequence continues at coordinate 7,779 of CAWUJX010000076.1, forward strand.
GCAGGGTTTGGCGGTCTAGCAGCTGCGCTCCGTTTGTTGGCACGAGGCTATGCCGTCACCATAGTTGAGCGTCTGGAGCAGGCCGGTGGACGCGCCAGTGTATTTCGCCAAAACGGGTTCACCTTCGACGCAGGTCCGACAATTGTCACCGCCCCCTTTGTCTTCGAGGAACTGTGGAGCTTGTTCGACAAGAAAATGTCGGACTATGTGGACCTTGAGCAGCTTGATCCGTTTTATCGCATCCGTTTCGATGATGGCGATGTGTTCAGCTGCAATGGTGATCCGGATTTTATGCGTGCTGAGATCGCACGATTTAACCCGGACGATGTGGCGGGCTATGAACGGTTCCTTGCTGAAAGCAAAGCAAATTATAAAGTAGGCTTTGAGATGATGGGCGATCAGCCCTTCACTAAATTCACTGATATGTTGAAGTTCGTGCCAAAGCTTGCGCTCAACCGCGCGGACCGTTCGGTATACGCCCATGTGGCAAAGCACATATCCCATGAGAAGCTGCGCATCGCCCTAAGCTTTCACCCCCTGTTTATTGGTGGCAATCCGACCCGAGTAACGAGCGTTTATAGCCTGATTGCCTATCTCGAGCGCAACTGGGGCGTACATTACGTTCACGGCGGGACAGGTGCGCTGGTTGATGCCATGTTGAAGCTGGTTAAGGAAGCTGGCGGATCAATTCTTCTCAATTCACCCGTTGAAGAGATACGCGTGAAAAATGATCGCGCCAGTGGTGTGCGTTTGAAAGGTGGCCGTATCATTCCGGCCGATGTGGTTGTAAGCAACGCAGATGCTGCTTGGACCTATGAGAATCTGTTGCCGGATCACAAGCCCAAGCGCTGGCGGAAGTCCAAACTGGACAAAATCAATTTCTCGATGAGTTTGTTCGTTTGGTATTTTGGTACGACCAAACAATACCATGACGTGGACCACCATACTATTTTGATGGGCCCCCGATATCAGGAATTGCTGAAAGACATCTTCGACGAAAAGTATTTGGCTGAAGATTTTAGCCTGTACCTTCATCGTCCCACCGCAACAGATCCCACAGTGGCACCGGAAGGATGCGATACTTTCTATGTGCTATCGCCCGTGCCTCATCAGCAAAGCGGCATAAATTGGTATGAAATGGCCGAGCCGTATCGCGCTAAAATCCAACAGCGCCTCGAAGAGACACTCATGCCGGGGCTAGGCGATCATCTCGCCGCTTCAATGTTGATGACACCCATCGATTTTGCGGATCGATTGAATGCACCCTTCGGCGCGGCTTTTGGCCCTGAGCCGATTTTCACACAAAGCGGATGGTTTCGACCGCACAATCTGAGTGAAGAGGTAGAAGGATTGTACCTCGTTGGTGCCGGCACACATCCAGGCGCTGGACTTCCGGGCGTCGTGACTTCGGCAAAGGTGCTTGATCATGTGGTGCCGTCAGCTGAAGCCGCTTTGCGGAGCCGAAACTAATGCGTCTCGTTACTTCCAAGCATCTGGAAGAATGTCGGCGGATCATCAAAGAAGGTTCGAAGAGCTTTTACTTCGCTTCGCTTTTACTTCCATCTCAAGTCAAGATGGCGGCAACCGCACTCTATGCGTTTTGTCGGGTAAGCGATGACATTGCGGATGATCCCAATGCTTCGCTTTCATCTGTGCAAGGGTTGGTTGACCGCCTTGATATGGCCTATGCGGGCAAGCCGCTCGATCACCCCGCTGACATGGCCTTCGCGGAAGTGGTTGCCCATTACGAGATTCCGAAAGAAGTCCCCCGTGCCCTTATCGAAGGCTTCGAGTGGGATGTCCAAGGCAAGTCCTATGAAACGCTAAGCGATGTAATTGACTATTCCGCAAGGGTTGCAGGCACGGTTGGAATTATGATGAGCGTTGTGATGGGTCGGCGCCAGGCTTCCACGCTTGCGCGTGCATGCGATCTCGGCGTTGCCATGCAACTCATCAACATTTCCCGTGATGTGGGTGAGGATGCCCGCAATGGCCGGGTGTACCTGCCCGCTGACTGGCTTCGCGAAGCAGGCATCGAACCGCAGTCTCTGATTGATAATCCGCAGTTTACGCCGGAACTTGGCCGCGTTGTGGAGCGTCTGTTGAAACATGCCAAGACGATTTACATGCGTGGCATAACAGGCGTTGTTGACCTTCCGACTTCTTGCCGTCCCGGCATTCGAGCAGCAGGTATGGTGTATGCGGAAATTGGCGAAAAAATCCGCGAAAATGAATTTAACTCGATCGATGAGCGGGCTTTCACAAGTCGCAGCCGTAAACTGGGATTAATGCTGAGATCAGCTGGCAATCCGTTCGATTTGGCGGATTGCGATCAATCACCGGCCCTGCCGGAAGTGGCGTTTTTGATGGAAGCCGCTGCACGTGACAAAGATGAGCCGTTCGGCGATGGTGAATGGCTGCTCAATCTCTTTACGGAGATGGAGCAGCGCGATCAGGCATATTTGCAATCCGTCCGTTCCGGCACTTGAGGAAGCCCATTAATACGAGGTTCGATTTGTCTCACTTTGCACGAATTGTAACTCTCGACTAGACGCTCCATGTAACGGTTCAGGACGAAACAAACACTATCGATCGGGGTTCGGATGAGTTGGTCCCTCATAGCTTTTTTGGCATTTAATTTCATGGCCGCCTTGAGCGGTGCAGTATTCAGCCCCGGGCAATGGTATGAGCAATTGGCAAAGCCGTGGTGGCGTCCACCCAATTGGGCATTCCCGGTGGTTTGGACTGTGCTTTACATTATCAACGCCATCGCAGGTTGGATGATTTGGGAAGCAGTCGGTTTCTCCAACGGGGGCGGGTTGGCTCTCGCAGTTTACGCCATTGCACTCTTGTTAAATGCTGCGTGGTCAGCGCTTTTCTTCGGAATGAAGCGCATGGATCTCGCACTTTGGGAATCACTGGCGCTTTGGTTATCAGTTGCCATCCAGATTGTTCTTTTCTACCAAATCGTGCCGGTTGCCGGGCTTATGCTTCTACCTTACTTGGCGTGGCTTACGATCGCCGCTTGGCTGAACCGGACCATGATTAAGCTCAATCCAACTGAAGCACGCGCATAGAGGGGCGAGGGCAATGAGTGGTGGTGCACTGATTTCACTCATCGAAGTTTCAGCCGTATTTGGCTTATTCATCGCTGTGTGCGCCTGGCAATTGCATAGCCTCAACAAACTTGATCGGGAAGAAGCTGAACGCGAGCGTGAAGACAAGCAAGACTAGTCTAGCATGCAAGCATCATTTACTGGCTCTTCTAGGCATTCGAAACGGCAATAAGCATCTTACCCATTGTTTGGCGAAGAGATCGCAGTCGAGACTTTCATGAACTGCAACCACAGCTTCGTCCTCAAATTCCGTCGAGATTTGACTGCGGGTATAGAACGGCGTGTCCTCCAGCATGCGGAGCGTTTTCGCATTTTCATTTGAATTCAGAGTAGATCGCCGAACTCGCCAGATCGTTCCGCGCGACAATTTCTGTCTCGGCGGTATCTCCACATGCTGTACGTCTCCGTTACGGATGCTAAGCGCCAATTGTCGGTTCTCGCCTGAGCCTGTGAATGCATCGTATAGGATACCAGCCCCATCTTTCGTGTGCGCCCGCGACCAGTCCCAATATTCAAAACCGGTTTCGAGGGGTTCCTGACCCCAATTACTGTCCATATAGGCTTTACCACTCCACGAGAGTGCTGGATTCGTGAACTCCACTTCCGCATGGCTAACCGCACCAAATGGTTGCCAAAAATGGTGACCATCACCTGAAAGATCAAAGTGTTCGGTTATCAGCGTCTCCGGGGTTAGCGTGATCGTGCCTTTTACTTTCTGGAAGAACGGGCTCGCTCGTTCGTTGATATGAACCTTTAGCCGTGTTCCGTCCCATTCAAGGTCTGATGGCCCAATCCGCAAATAGTGTTGCGCCTGTTCAAGATCGTTTTTTCCGCGCTCTGTCAGTGTCCAACGCTTTTTGCCGCCGCCATACAGCCCCACATTCAAGCCCACATGATTTTGCGGATTGTGTCGACCCGACCATGCGTAATAAGGCGAGAAGACCGACCCGATCATAGCAATAATCGAAAAACCAAATTTCCCGTCATCGCTAATCGCATCCGCATACCACCAGCCATAGCCTTGCGGAGGGATGTTCAGGTCAAAGCGTGGTCCGTTATGATCTGCTCCGACGCGAGCATGCCCGAGAGGGTTGCCATCGGCACGCCTGCTCCCGGATGAACGCTCCCTCCTGCCAGATACAGACCCGGAATTTTGGTCTTCGCTCCGGGTCGGGCGAACGATGCCACCCACCCGTGAGAGGCTCTCCCGTACAGGGCCCCGCCCGAGCCCGGAAACAGCTTTTCGAAGTCCGATGCCTGGGTGATCGTTAGGGACCGCGGTTTGATCTCCAACCCGCAATGGTTGAGCATTCTCGTCATATTGTGTTGGCATTGGTCCAAGTCTCTTTCACTCAGTCGGTTCATATCGCCATTGGCCGGGGAATTAATGAGGCACATCAGCCGTTCATGCTTTGGCGAGGTTGTTTCGTCATGATCGTCGCGGTCTTGTGCGCATACGTAAACGGTTGGTCGTATGGGGATGCTGCCGCGTTCGAAAATAGCCTCGAATTCTTCCCGGTAGTCGTTCGAGAAAAATACCGAATGACGATGTAACGGAAACCCAGACGTTTCCGCATCCATAGAAAACGTCATTGCAGACAGGGATCGTTCTTCAGGTTTTACCTGCTTCGGGCGTCCTGTCCTGATATCCAAATAGTCGCGAGTGAGGCGGGAGACATCGCCGCAATACAAAACCTGTTTTGCGGGAATTAATTCGCCGCTTTGGGTAACCACACCGCAAGCACGTCCACTATCGGTCATGATGCTGGCCACTTCTGTTTCGAAGCGGAGATCGGCACCTTGGTTTGCAGCGAGCTGCGCCATGGCCTGCGCGAGCTTGTGCATCCCCCCGTCCACCAGCCAAACGCCTTCCTGTTCCACATGAGCGATCAGCATCAGTGTGCCCGGGGCTTGATAGGGAGATGAACCCACATAAGTTGCGTAGCGGCCAAAGAGCTGTTGTAGCCTTGGGTCTGGAAAGAACTTCTTCAAGGCTGACATTAATGAAGTGAAGGGCTGGAGCCTCAGTAAGTCAGTGACATTGGTAAGGCCGATGCGCCGCCCAAGGCCCAGGGGCGAGGGGCGGGACGCACCAATGAAGGTATCCTTCAATGTTTCAAAAATTGCCTTGGATTCGTTGCAGAATGCTTCAAACCCTGCCGCATCCGCTGCACTGAAAAACCTACCGATCTCATCTCGTGTTTGTTCACGCGACGCATGGAGGTCGAAAAATCCATTATCATTCCACGCATGCCTTGCGAGCACAGTTGCTTTTTTAAGGGACACATGGTCTTCGAATGTTTCCCCTGCCTTGTCGAAAAGCTCCTCGAAGACATACTTCATCGTAAAAACCGTGGGGCCGGAATCGATGCCGCCAAGCGGTGATGACACTTCTCTCATTTTACCGCCCGGATAAGAGCGAGCCTCAAGTAAGACCACCTCTTCGCCCGCGCTCGCCAAGCTTATTGCTGCAGATAATCCCGCCATTCCGCCGCCAACAATGACCGTGCGATCAGCAGTTCGGTTTGGTCGATCCGGCTTCATATTTTGTGAGCCTCAAGGGTTTCGCTTGCAATAGCTGCGAGTTTCGTAAATAATTACTGACAAATCAAGCTGTCTAATAAATTTGACAACAAGACTTAGATTTTATGAGGTTGGTATGGAAGCTGTTGCCCGAATTGAAGGTTGTCTCGAAAAAACAATCGGGCTTGCAACAGCAAAAGACTGTCCACCCAAGCTTGCCAAAGCCATTCACTACGCAGTCTTTCCTGGTGGTGCGCGCGTGCGGCCTCAACTCTGTGTTTCTGTAGCAAATGCCTGCAGCGGGGTAGAAAGTCCCATTGCCGATGGTGCAGGCTCGGCGATCGAGCTCATGCATTGTGCATCGCTGGTCCACGATGATCTGCCTTGCTTTGATGATGCGGAGATGCGTCGCGGGCGTCCCAGTGTTCATAGCCTAT
>CAWUJX010000077.1:0-13753 GCA_963922635.1 uncultured Hyphomicrobiales bacterium
GAATCGAACCGGGGTACACGGATTTGCAATCCGCTGCGTCACCACTCCGCCACGATGCCTTCAGGCTCGCGTTGTCGTGAACTTCGCGCCCAAAGTCAAGATGATTAAAGAAACTTCGCGCTTTGCAAATCCACATTCAACAAGTGAGTTTTTCCACACCATCGATTGGTTTTGAACAAAGCGAAAAAAAGCCAAAATCCCACTTGGCAAATCAGTCTGACACTTGTTATATGCGCCGACGTTCCCCGGTAGCTCAGTGGTAGAGCAGTTGACTGTTAATCAATTGGTCGCTGGTTCGAATCCGGCCCGGGGAGCCACTTATTTCAATGACTTAGTTGGATATTTGGAGTTTGAGACTAGCCTGGGTCTCAAATGAGTCTCAAGGAAATTGGCGAAAATCATACGTCTGAGACTCCTAAATCTGCTCGTAGGACATGTTTCAATTTTTCATGGGCAGTGTATCTGGCGTCTTTGTTGTCATTGGTTTTGACAATTTCATCGATTGCGGATCGGACAATTGGCGGCCCAACCAATTCACAGCGCATCTGCCAGTACGCAAAATTCTTTGCTGCTTCATCGCTGCCTTGAACTGCAGCTTTATGGTAAGCCTCCAACAATCCAACATACGCAGATTTCTTTTCCTCGAAATTGCGCCTCCTAATTTCAAGTTTGCCCGACAAATATAACTGCACTACTGCAGTGATGATCGATCCCAAACCGAAGGCGGTTAGAAGAGATAGAAGAAGCGAATAGTCCAATATTAATTTCCTTACCTTTAAGCAGAGGCTTATGAATTGCCTGTAGAGTTAGTTGCGTTGGTCCAAACGGAATTTGGATAGTTGTTCCGCCCACAATGAGGGCAATAACCACAATGCGGGCATTGGCCAGAAATCGTAGGCCTATATTCAAAATAGCACATATAACTACATATTATCACAAAAGAACAAGAAGTGAACATTTATGATCCCTTGAGTCTCAAATCAGGTCTCAAAATGTCATTTGCTAGCAAGTCATTGAAAAGACTCAATAAATCAATAACTTAAAGTTTTTGACCATTTAATTCTGAGTCAAATGGTTTTCTAAGCTATTTGAATCATTGAGCTTTTTCGGAACGACCGGAACCCTGTTAATCAATTGGTCGCTGGTTCGAATCCGGCCCGGGGAGCCATCCTCCCAAAATGCTGCAAATACATTTCGGTGCAACATCGCAATATCTAATGTGCCGAATTAAACGGGATCATAAGCAAACAAGCTTACGGGCTCCAAAACGCCGGTAAGTTTGTGTTCTCCAACCGGCTTCCAATGATTAGGCATTAGTTTTGCCATCACTTCATCCGCTAAAACCGGCTGCTGTAGCAATTTCGTCATGGCTTCAATCCGCGCCGCCTGATTAACGGTCGGACCAATCACAGAAAACGCGAGACGTGTCGGGATGCCGATATTTCCAAACCGTACGTCACCCACATTAAGCGCAATCCCGAATTTGAATTGCTCATCTCCAGCCGACAGTCTTTCCGTGTTGATTTCTTCGGCTGCTTTAAGGGCAGTATCAAGCGACGTGATGGCAGCCTCAGCCGCTTTTCGCTTTTCCGCCTCGCCAGAAAACGGAAATATTCCCAGCACTGCATCACCAATAAAGTCAAGAATCTCGCCGCCGTTTTGAACGACGGGTTCAGCGGTCGCGTTAAAGTAGGAATTCAACAGCGAAAAATATTGATCAGGCGGCAGGGTTTCGCCAAGGCTTGTTGAGTTTCGCAGATCAGAGTACCACACGATTGCTTCAGTCCGCGCGCCATCACCGCGCCTGATCTGGCCTTTCAACACGTTTCCGCCTGCCCGGTCTCCCAGATAAGTCTCGGCAATATTCACGGCAATTCGCGATTGAATGACCGTCTTGCAGGCAACAGCGAAGCGCTTGTGAACTTTTTGTAAGGCCCAGAGATCATCAGCAGAAAACCCGCCTTCACGATTGGTGGCCCAACTGACGAGGATACCATTATTACCCTCGTTATCGCGGCCGCGGAATGAAGCACCTTCCAATTCGGTGCCCATCAGGAAGAAGTCCGTGTATCCTTGCTCTTTCAACTCGTCTAGCAAGTCAAAATCAACGAGCATATTGGGTCCGGTCAATTCGCGCCGCAGAGAATCCAGTTTGTGATCGACCAGAAATTTAAGCGGACTTCTGTTCCATGCGTCAGACGCTTGATCCTGATGCAAGAACTGCTCCAGCCGGGCAAATGACCCCCGATCCCAGGACACAGTCTCCGCTTGAAACAGTGGGTGGAGCGTGGGCCAGAACAAACGCGCCCTTGTGACCGGTATCCCGACGCCCACAAGTTTCTGGCACATTGTGTCAAACAAATCGACAATGTCACTGTCGCCGAGCGATCGCTCTACGAGCCATTCCGTGATGGGGGAAATCATCGCCTCTCGTGACATGGTGGCTTCCTTCAGTTTGGAAAACACGCTTGAAGTCGGGATGGCAGCAGCGTTTGTTTTCTTGAATAAGGATGGCGTTAAGTCCCATTCATTTCAACAGGATACAAAAAGAAATCCGGCTTTGCCCTTCCCGCCGACGATTATCCTGCTATTTTGGCTGCAACTTTTCGAGGGGCTCACTCCCAGAATTACAGCTTCGCGCGTATCTGGTGCACGGTGTTAGGTGCTTAATACATGGAGAGAAATCTCTTAAAATACGTGTGGATGCACTCACGCAGTGACCAGATCTGGATGATCTTCATCATCCTCGCATCCATGCCCACCTACTTTTTGAGCCTCGAACTTCCCAAGCGGATTGTGAATAGTCCGATTCAGGGCGTTGGTTTCGAAAATCCGGGCGACACCAATCCAATCCTGCAAATCCACTTGCCGTTTGGAGAAGCAATTTTTGGCCGTCCCATAGAACTCTTTTCAGGTTTTGAACTGGAACGGGTCGGGTTCCTGATGGCACTTTCGAGCGCTTTCCTCGCCCTCGTCATCGCGAATGGTTTGTTCAAGCTGTACATCAACACCTATAAGGGCCGCATGGGAGAACGCATTCTCCGTCGCTTGCGGTATGAATTGTTCGACCGCGTATTGCGTTATCCCCTCGCCCGTTTCCGGCGCACAAAAGCATCCGAAGTCGCAAGCATGATCAAGGATGAAGTGGAGCCGATGGGTGAATTTATCGGCGATGCTTTCACCCAGCCGCTATTCCTCGGCGGCCAAGCATTGGTGGCACTTTTATTCATATTCTTGCAAAACGTATGGCTGGGCCTTGCGACCATGGTTGTCATTGGCTTCCAAGCCTGGCTAATCCCGGTTCTGCGGCGGCGGCTAATTGTATTGGGGAAACAACGGCAGATCGCCGCCCGGCAACTTGCGGGACGTTTGGGTGAAGTGGTGGAAGGCATCCAGGACGCTCACACCAACGACACAACAAATTATGAGCGGGCCGAAGTCACGAGCATTCTCGGGAAACTCTTCTTCATCCGGTTTGAACTTTACCAGCGCAAATTCTCGGTAAAATTCATCAACAATCTGCTGATCCAGTTCTTGTCTTTTTTCTTCTATGCTGTCGGCGGCTACCTCGCGATCATAGGGACGCTCGATATCGGCCAGCTAATTGGAGTGATTGTTGCATATAAGGATCTACCGGCACCCGTGCGCGGCCTGATTGATCACGACCAAAAACGTCTTATCGTGGAAACACGGTACGAACAGATCATCGAGCAATTTACCAATGATGGTCTCCGCCCACCGTCGCTGCACCGATTGCCGGATGGTCCGGTTCCAAAAATTGAGCAAGGCTATGAAATCTCCCGTCTGGTAGTAATTGACGACACTGGCAGCAAGCAAATCGAAACGGCAAGCGCGAAAATCGGCCAAGACGAGCGTGTTGCAGTGATTGGAAATTTCAACGGCGGCGCAAACACGTTTGCAGAAGTTGTGGGAGGGGTTGTTCCACCCTCCTCCGGCCGTGTGCTGCTCGACAATACGGCAATCGAAGAACAACCGGAATACTTCCTCGGTCGCCGCATCGCCTACCTCGATGGCACCACTTACTTCCCGCAAGGCAGCATCCTCGACATTCTCACCTATGTGTTGAAAAACCAGCCCGTGAAGGAAAAAGAAATTGAAGAAACTGAGCGAAAACAAGCGAAACTAGCTAAAGTGGAAATCGAGCGCTCCGCCAACTTCCCGCTCAATTTCGAAGCGGACTGGCTTGATCTTGAACGAATTGGCGTGACGGACGAGACCTCATTTTTTGAGCGCGTTCATGAAATCCTTACTGCCGTGGATATTGAAAATGATATCCGCTCATTGGGATTGCGCGGCATCCTCGATGAAGAAAAGTTCCCTGGTCTTAGTGAACAAATCCTCGAAGCACGCGCGCGTTTCCGCGACCGTTTGGATGAGTTGGGCCTCGATGAAATCGTAGAGCCGTTCGATCCGGAAAAATACAACGAGCAATCTTCTGTGGCTGAAAACCTGCTATTCGGAACGGCGGCTGATGATCGGTTTGAACTCGATAATCTGCCACAGAACGAGATAGTGACTTCAGTTCTGCGTGAAGAAGGTCTCGAAGATGTCCTCTTTGAAATGGGTAAAGAGATTGCCGCAACGACCATCGAACTCTTTGGCGACTTGGACCCGGACGACCCGTTCTTCAACCAATTGACTTACATGAATGCCGATGAAATCCCTGAGTACCGCGCAGCACTCGGCAGAATGGGAGACAACGGACTTTCCAAAGTAGATGCAAAAGACAAATTGCTGATCATGCGTTTGCCATTCGCCTATATTGAAGATCAGAACCGCCTTGGTCTGCTCACTGACGATCTCAAAGCAAAGATCATGGACGGCAGACGCAAGCTGCACGCAGAACTGGAAAAACTTCCCGACAATCCGGTCACTTTCTATAATCCTGAAAGCTATAACGCCACCGCCTCCATTCAGGATAACGTGCTGTTGGGACGGATCTCCGGCAGTGTCGCTGAGGGGTACGAGCGGGTTACTGCTGCCGTTCGAGACCTCCTCGAAGAAATGGGCCTGACCGATGATATTTTCCGCATTGGCCTTGAGTTTAATGTGGGCTCCGGTGGCAAGCGCCTTACGGAAGTGCAGCGTCAGAAATTGCACCTGGCACGCGCACTTCTGAAACGCCCTGACATCCTTGTGGCCAATCAGGCCCTCACGAGTTTAGGTGCCCGCGAGCAACAAAAAATGATCGAAATGGTGTTGGAGCGGTCACGTTCGGAACACGGCTTTGGCGTTATCTGGGTACCAATGAGCGCAAGTTTTGCTGAATTGTTTGACAGGATCATCATTTTCAAAGACGGTGACTTGGTTTCTGATGGCCCCGCAGCAGAGATTATGGCAAAAGATGCAACCTATGCAGAATTGGTGGCGTAACAGCTGAATTTGTAGGGAAAGGGCTTAAAATGGCGACGTTGTCAGAGGAAGTGGAACTGCTTCGCAAAATTCCGCTATTCGCCTCGATTGACCCGGGCAAACTTAAGTTACTCGCGTTTGCCTCCGACCGCAAAATATATAAAAGCGGACAGGATCTGTTCAAGCAAGGCGAGGACGGCGATGCGGCTTATGTGATTATTGATGGCGTGGCGGAAATCATTGTGGAAACGGATGCCGGGGAAGTCGTTGTAGCAAAACTCGGCAAAAACGAATTCATCGGCGAAATTTCAATCCTGTGCGACGTACCTAGAACTGCCACTGTTCGCGCATCAGGAGAATTGAAAACCCTGAAAGTTAAAAAAGAGCACTTTCTTGGACTTATCTCTCAAGTCCCTGACCTCGGCATTGAGGTTATGCGGGAACTGGCATCACGCCTGTCGAAAACAACCGCAGAGCTGGGCGAAGCGCGCCGCGAACTAAGCTCCGCCGCCGGTTAAACATTTGAACATCCAATTGCGCCATCTTGTGATCAAACATGGAATTCCTGCGGGATGAGTAATAACGACCAAAATCAGCCAGCGTTTGAGGTGACCTTCTGGGGAACGCGCGGCACGTTGCCGGCCCCCGGCCCGCAATTCGCCAAGGCAGGCGGCAATACAAATTGCATCGAAGTTCGGTGCGGCGACCAGACGATCGTCTTTGACGCAGGAACGGGCATCCGCGAATTAGGCAGCCGTATCGCAGCCGAACAGCCAGACCAACACGTCCATTTGTTGCTGACGCATGCCCATTATGACCACGTGGAAGGCGTGCCATTCTTTGCACCATTTTTCATGGGCGACAAAAGGATCGATGTTTATTGTGGCGAATTGGACGGCAGCACAGGCACCGAAGACACAGTGTTAAACCTGATGCGCCGCCCATATTTCCCGGTCGGCCCCGCAGTATTAACAGCAGACGTAAGCTATATCGATATCAAAGGCGGCGACAAATTTTCTCTCAGTGACGATATCAAAGTTTCAACCACGGAGCTGAACCATCCCGGCGGCGCCACGGGGTACAGGATTGATTTTGCAGGCAGATCATTTGCATGCATCACGGACACTGAGCATGTGCCCGCAACCCATGATGAGAAGATCCTTGATTTGATCGATGGCGTGAACCTGTTCGTATACGATTGCAGCCTCACCGATGAGGAGTATCCTGACTTTGCCGGATATGGGCACTCGACCTATGAAGAAGCGCTAAGACTGCAGAAACTTGCAAATGCGGGCGCTGTCGCGGCAACCCATCACATGCCGTTCCGCGTTGACAGTGAACTCGATAAAATCGAGACGATGTTCAGAGCCGAAAACAGCGCCAATACGATCGCGCGCGAAGGCCAGACAATCACTCTTTGATTTCAGAACTGCATTTATTTCACCGAAATTGAAACCTTTCGGGAAAACAACGCGTTACAATCCAAATAAATACAAGTCTTTTCACAAGCTTGTCTTGCTCCCACCAACTCGGGCGCTACTTCACGTAACAGAAGTTTGGCTCGACGACATACCATAAAGGTTACCTCCCCTCCCATGAAAATAGCGATTATTGGCTCAGGCATTTCCGGAAACTCTGCTGCTTGGGCACTGTCTCAGTTGCATTCGGTAACGGTTTACGAAAAACGCGAACGGTTGGGCGGGCACTCCGCGACTGTGGAAGTTGAAGACAAGGGTGCAGTTATTCCTGTCGACACCGGGTTCATTGTCTACAATGAGCAAAACTACCCGCTTCTTACAAAGCTGTTTGACCACCTCGGCGTCCGAACCAAACAGTCGGATATGTCATTTTCTGTCTCACTGGATGACGGAAAGCTGGAATGGAGCGGTAACAAACTTCGCGGTGTATTTGCCCAGCGCCGAAACCTTTTTTCACCGGGCTTCCTGCGCATGTTGCGCGATATTTTCCGCTTCAACAAACGCGCAAAACAGGACTTTCAAAGCGGCGCCCTATGCGGTCTGACGCTGGATGATTATCTGGATAAATCCGGATTTTCGAACCGTTTGAAAAACGATTACCTCGTTCCGATGACCTCGGCAATCTGGTCTACGCCTTCCTCGAAAATGTTGGAGTTCCCGGCCGAAAGCCTGATCGGGTTCATGAAGAACCACTCCCTCATTCAATCCGAGCGGCCTAAATGGCGCACAGTTTCAGGCGGCAGCCGCGAATATGTAAAAGTGCTACGCAAGGCTACTGACGCGGAATTTCGCACAGAGAGTGAAGTTGTCTCAGTGGAGCGTGTGGGCAACCAGGTGCGCGTCACCGACAAAAACGGCCACCAGGAAATGTTTGATCAGGTGGTGATGGCGACCCATTCCGATCAGGCATTGAGCGCCCTCAAAAATCCGTCTCGCGACGAGCACGACATTCTGTCCGCCATCCAATACACGAAAAATGATGTGTGGCTTCATCGTGATCCATCGCTTATGCCAAAACGAAAGAATGCATGGGCTGCGTGGAATTACCTTGGGAGCCGCAACGCAGAAGATGAACGGGAAGTATCCGTCACCTACTGGATGAATGCATTACAAGGAATTCCTGAAGAGTATCCGCTTTTCGTCACGCTTAATCCGCTCAAGAAACCCGATCCTTCCCTCACCATCAATCGGTTTACCTACGCTCACCCGCTCTTCAACACTGCTGCCATCGAAGCACAGAAACGTATCGATGACATTCAAGGCGTAGACCGGATTTGGTATTGTGGTGCGTGGTGCGGCTACGGTTTCCATGAGGATGGCCTAAAGGCCGGGCTGGATGTTGCGCGCCGGATTGGTGCCACCATCCCGTGGGAGACTGAAACGGTCGCGCCACAACTTGAAGTCACACCCATCATGGAAGCAGCGGAATAGTCGATTTGACCAAACCCCTCACCCATAAAGATACGCCCGCTGCGCATTTGTATTTTGGCAAAGTGATGCACGCACGGCTCAAACCGAGGGCCCACAGATTTAGCTATAATGTGTTCTCGCTGGTTATCGATATTGACCGCCTCGATGCTGCTTCTGAACAGAGCATTTTGTTTTCGACCAACAAAGCCAACCTCATTTCTTTTCAGGAACGCGACCATGGCAACCGGGATGGCCAAGACTTGCGCACCTACATCAATCGTCTGATGGACGATGGGGTATTGCCTCGACCAAAACGGGTCCTGCTTTGGTGCAACCCGCGCGTCCTTGGCTATACCTTCAACCCGCTCTCGACTTATTTTTGCTACGATGAGTACGACAAGGTCTACGCAATCGTTTATCAAGTCCACAATACATTTGGGCAATCCCATAGCTACGTTGCGACCGAAGACCCGAACAGCACGGTGCAAAACGGATCTATCCGGCACGCTGCCGAGAAACGGTTTTATGTCTCTCCATTTCTCGACATGGGTTTGCGGTACAATTTCCGGATCAATCCTCCAGATGACGCACTTAAAATAAGAATTCTAGAACATGATGACGAAGGGCCAATCCTGGCTGCAATGTTCTCGGGAACAAGAAAAGGGCTCAATCTGGGCAATCTTTTGCTTGGAATGGCAAAGACTGCTGGTTTAACATGGAAAATCACGGCGGGCATTCACTACGAGGCACTTTGGCTTTGGCTTAAGGGGATAACCATAAGACCACGTCCTTCGCCGCCGAGAGATGTGAGCTATGAAACACCCCGTAGCCATATTGTTGCTGGAGAATAATCCGGATTTTTACCGGTAAAGAGTTCGAATATGACGACACAAACGGCCAAGCTTACCACCCCTGAAAAATCGCTGGAACATGCTGTCCGGATAACCCAGGAAAACCTGGCCAAATACCGCGGAAAAGTGCCGTTCATTACTCGGAAAGTGTTTGAGCTACTCCTCAGGATTGAAAAGGGCAGATTATATGTGGAACTGCCGGACGGAGAAAAAATTTGCTTTGACTCCGGAAACGATGGCCCCACTGCCAACATTGTTCTGAATAACTGGCGACTTCCAAAACGAGTTGCATTCGGCGGCACAATTGGCGTTGCCGAAAGTTACATGGATGAAGATTGGGACAGTCCAAACGTCACCGAAACACTGGAATTCTTCCTTCTCAACCGATCCATTTATGACGATATTGCGAGCCAAAGCCCAATCATAAATACGATTGAAAACATCCGCCATTGGTTTAACCGCAACACCAAGACAGGCTCGAAACGTAATATTGCAGCCCACTACGACCTCGGCAATGATTTTTACAGCCTTTGGTTAGACCCGAGTATGACCTATTCTTCTGCAATTTATGAAGATGGAGCAAACTCGCTGGAACGGGCACAACGCGACAAATATCGCTCCTTAGCAGACAGACTTGGCATCCACAAAGACAGCCACGTGCTTGAGATCGGCTGTGGCTGGGGTGGATTTGCTGAATTTGTCGGCAAAGAGATTGGCGCGCGCGTAACGGGCCTCACCATTTCCAAAGAACAACTCGCTTATGGCCAATCAAGGATCAAACGTGCGGGCCTCGAAGATCGGGTGGAACTAAGGTTTCAGGATTATCGCGACGAAACGGGTAAATACGATCAGATCGCATCAATCGAAATGTTTGAGGCAGTGGGCGAAAAATACTGGCCGACTTATTTCAACAAAATCAAAGAGTGCCTGAAACCAGAGGGCACAGCAGGCTTGCAGATTATTACGCTCCCGGACCGCAACTTCGAAAAATACCGCTCACGCCCCGATTTCATCCAACGCTACATCTTTCCTGGCGGCATGCTCCCTTCCCCATCAGCGTTAGAGAAAGTCACCGGAGAACAGGGTCTACTATTATCAAACGAACGTATTTTTGCGCACGATTACGCTAAAACGCTGCGTGAATGGCGAAAGGTGTTTCATGCGAAATGGGATGAAGTGAAAAGCCTGGGCTTTGACCAGAGGTTCAAACGCATGTGGGAGTTTTATCTACACTATTGTGAGGCAGGCTTCCAAACTGAAAGTATCGATGTGCGCCAAGTCTTTTACAAACATGCAGCGCGTTCCTAATATCCCAGCGCCCTAACCGCCGGTGAATTTCCGAACCATCCAGAAATAAACCGGATAGCACCAAAGGTTTACAAATTTCAGGATGTAGGTGAACCGACGCGGAAATGTGATTTCGAATTTGCTCTTTTTGAGGCTGCTGACCACACGCTCTGCCGCCTTATCCACAGGCATGAGGAATGGCATTGGAAAATCGTTCTTCTCGGTCAAGGGCGTATCAATAAAGCCCGGCGTGATAATTTGTATTTTGATGTTCAGCTTATCAAAATCGAACTTCAGGCTTTCGGCCATATTAATGAGCCCGGCTTTTGAGATGCCGTAAGCTGCATTTTTGGGAAGTCCGCCATAGCCTGCCACAGACGATACAATCGCAACCTGTCCCTGCCCTTGTTGTTTCATCACTTCAACTGCCGGCAACAGGCCATTGAGAACCCCGTTCACGTTCACATTGATGGTACCGTCGAAGTCTTCAAACGTCATGGTCTTTCCACGCACCGGATAGAAAGTGCCTGCGTTCAATATGCATACGGCGAGCTTGCCCGCTTCGGACACGATCCGCTCAACGCACGCGGCATTGGCGTCGCGGTCGGTCACGTCAAGCGGTGCCGCGATGATCTTGCCTTTTCCTGAATATTGCGATGCCATGGCATCCAGTTTATCGGCCGAACGCGCAGACGCATAAACAGTAAAGCCTTCGTCTGCCATGTGTATTGCCACCGCTTTGCCAATTCCTTCGCTGGCACCCGTAATCCAGACTGCACCGTCTTCGGGCTTGGCAGTAAATTGTGACATCTGATATCCTTTTGGAATAATATTCTTGAAGCTGTGGCGGGCCTGAAACTCCCTACACATATTTAGCCGCTGACTGAAACTTCAATACCTTGCGGGACCAGAGGCCTTTGATTAGGTTCGCACAAATTCCCCGAGTCAGGATTTCCAAATGAGCATTAGAAAAGACACCATTGACGCCATTGGCAACACGCCGCTTATCCGCTTGAAGAAAGCGTCGGAACTGACCGGATGTGAGATTTTGGGAAAGGCCGAATTCATGAACCCCGGTCAGTCGGTGAAAGACCGTGCCGGTATGTTTATCATCGAGGATGCCATCAAAAATGGGCGTTTAGAGCCGGGTGGAACCATCGTTGAGGGCACAGCCGGAAATACCGGCATTGGCTTGACTGTCGTGGCAAATGCGCTCGGCTACAAAACCGTCATTGTGATCCCGGAAACGCAAGCGCAGGAGAAAAAAGACACACTCACCTTGATGGGGGCAAAACTCGTTCAAGTTCCGGCAGTGGCCTACAAAAATCCGAATAACTACGTAAAACTCTCCGGGCGTTTGGCCGAGCAACTCAGCAAAACCGAAGCCCACGGAGCCATTTGGGCCAATCAGTTTGACAACACCGCGAACCGCGAAGGGCACATCCGAACAACGGCTCAAGAGGTTTGGAACCAGACTGATGGAAAAGTAGATGGTTTTGTTGCCGCCGTGGGCACTGGCGGAACGCTAGCTGGCGTTGGGATGGGCCTGAAAGAGCATAATAAAGACATCAAGATTGCCCTGTCAGACCCCCATGGCGCAGCCCTCTACGAATACTACACCAACGGGGAATTAAAGTCTGACGGCAGCTCTATCACCGAAGGCATTGGCCAAGGCCGGGTCACAGCAAACCTTGAGGGCTTTACTCCGGACTTCGCGTTTCAAGTCTCTGATCAGGAAGCCATCCCCATCGCATTTGATTTGTTGGAACATGAAGGGCTGTGCATGGGCGGTTCCACGGGCGTGAACGTGGCTGGCGCAATCCGTCTCGCAAAAGAACTTGGACCGGGCCATACGATTGTGACCATCCTCTGCGACTTCGGAAATCGCTACCAGTCCAAACTGTTCAATCCGGACTTCCTGCGCGCTAAAGACCTTCCTGTTCCCGCGTGGCTGGAAGATAACGCGCCCCTCGACATTCCCTTCGAGTAAGCTGAACCATGGCGTTTCATTCCAAACCTCTTTTCATCGACGATGCTTACCTCATGGCTTGCGAAGGCAAGGTGGTCGAGGTTAACGAGCGCGGCGGCATCATACTAGACCAGACGCAGTTTTATGCCACCAGCGGCGGACAGCCGGGCGATACAGGTCACCTTGAAAGAGAAGACGGTTCGCTGATCAAAATCGGAACAACCGTCACGGGTGAAAGCAAAAAAGAAATCATACTTGTGCCTGAAGAAGGTGGGCCTGCGCCCAAGGTTGGTGAGGTTCTTGTGGGGCACATCGACTGGGAACGCCGATACAAGCTCATGCAAATGCATACGGCCTGTCATCTGTTGAGCGTGGTCTGCCCCTACCCGATCACGGGTGCGGGTGTGAATGTGGATGACAGTCGCGTCGATTTTGAATTGCCTGAGGCAGGGATTTCCAAAGAGGAAGTGAGTGAAGCCCTCATGGAACTCGTATCCGCCAACCACCGCGTTTTCACACGATGGATTACCAAAGACGAGTTGGAGGCTAATCCTTCAATCGTACGCTCTAAAAACGTCCGCCCACCAAAAGGCCTCGGCAATATTCGACTTGTTTGCATCGGTGAGAATTCAAGCGTGGACAGCCAACCCTGCGGTGGCACCCATGTGGGTGAGACCGGAGAAATCGGCGATATCCACATTGGCAAGATCGAGAAAAAGGGTAAGGAAAACCGCCGCTTCAGAATTCGCTTTGGAAAAATGCCTGTTTCTAACTAGCTTTTTATCAAGGTCAGACCGCCCCACTGACCCAACAAACTGGCCCGACAAATTGGCCCACACACAATCGAAGACGGCATTTATGATTGGTGTTATAGTGATGGGACATTAATCAAGGTGAATGAATTACGGGGCGCGTATACACCATGGAAACTGAAAACCTAATTTCTGCAGCCGATGCACTCAGTTTCGTGGGCAATCCTGCAGTCACATTCATTGATGCTTCATGGTATTTGCCGGCACAACAACGCGACGGCGAAGCCGAATACAAGGTTCATCGCATCCCCGGCGCAGTTTTCTTCGATATCGATAAAATTGCAGATCCGGATTCGGACCTACCCCACATGCTGCCCCACCCTGATGTATTCGCGGAAGTCATGGGGATGATTGGAATAGCATCAGACACCCTCAATATTGTCTATGATGGTCCGGGATTGTTTTCCGCTCCGCGGGTCTGGTGGACATTAAAGGTCATGGGTGCCCAGCATGTGAAAATCTTGAAAGGCGGCTTTGACAGATGGCGTCAACAAGACCTCCCGGTTGAAACGGGTAAACCACGAGGACAGCAACCGGCAATATTCAAATCCAATTTTCGCCCTCACGATGTTG
>CAWUJX010000078.1:0-13742 GCA_963922635.1 uncultured Hyphomicrobiales bacterium
TCATGTGCCTTTACAAACAGTGGCATCTGATTGGCCTTGAGCTTGGCATGTCTGTGGCGAGTGTGGGGCTGCGTGGTGAAAAGACTGGCGTCGCGAACGAGTTTCGCGGGGATGTGGTGGCCGTGGCAAAACGGGACTTGAAAGCAGGTGAAGTGCTGGACGGCGAAGGAGGCTATACGGTTGCCGGGCAATTACGGCCAGCGGATGTATCCCTAAAGGCAGGGATGCTTCCCCTTGGATTGACCGGGAACCTGACGGTGACCCGTGATGTGGCGGTCGATCAGGTTTTGACATACGATGATGTGAAGCTGGATGAAAATCTGACAGCTGTGAAACTGCGCAGGAGTATGGAAACATGACCACGATCTTAATCACGGGCGCAGGACGTGGCATCGGGTTCGAATTGGCGAAGCAGGCGCTCGACAAGGGCTGGAAGGTAATCGGTTCAGTGCGTTCTGTGGAAGCCCAGCGGCAACTGGCGCAGGAATTGCCGCAAATGGCCGTGCTCAATTTTGATGTGACCGATCACAAGGCCGTGGAGAAAGTCGCCAACGCGTTTCATTCGCCAATTGATATTCTCGTCAATAATGCGGGCATTATAGGCGCAAGCCCGCAATCGACACTGGAAATGGACTTTGAGGGTTTCGCCAAAACTCTTGAAGTGAATGTGCTTGCGCCTCTGAAAATCGTGCAAACATTTCTGCCCCTGCTTCGTGAAAGTGTAAACCCAAAGATCATCAACATCTCTTCGAAGATGGGGCGCATGGAATTTGCCTCGTCAGACCGCATTGCGTATCGTGCGTCCAAGGCGGCGCTTAACAAGGTCACACAGGGGCTGGCGACCGATTTGCGGGGTTACGGAATTTCAGTCATTGCCATGCATCCTGGTTGGGTGCAGTCGGATATGGGCGGTCCATCGGCGGATATAACACCGGCAGAAAGCGCTGCGGGCATTCTTAATGTGGCCGAGGAACTTACCATCGTAGATACCGGGCGCTTCATCGATTGGGATGGTACTTCCCGCGTTTGGTAAGGCGTGGGCCTGCCGCCGCGCCTCGTAAAACATCAGGTCATCTATCCACAGACTTTCTCGAATCTGATTCGTCGCACGCGTTCCGGTCCTGTATTGTGATCGTGGGCGGACGAGGGATCGTTCGTAAGGGAACACCATGTGTGCGCTACAAAAATATGTTCACATGTTTAGGTTGTTGTTTAGCTGGCACAGGGTTGCATTAGTTGCCTTGTACTTGGGCTTGGTTTCAAATGCCCAAGCGCAAGTGGTGAATGGCGACTTTTCGGCAGGCGGAGCGGGCTGGACCACCACAGTTCCAACCAACAGTACGCTGAGTTTTGCAGGCAATGAACTCACTGTTGTTTCTGATGATGACGGTGGCGCAAATTCCCAGACTTTTGCCACGCAGTCCTTGACCACAACCGACCCTGGTTTCCTAACGTGGGAGTTGGTGTCCTATACATCCACGGACCGCGATCTCGGCGCCTTCGACTTTCCCATTGTTATTGTGGGCGGGGCCGCATTTCGAGTGACAGCAGCGGGCGGAATACAAACCGGCGGCGCGGGCGCTATCGACAATGATGATACCGGTATTGCCAATGTTACGATCCGAACGACCCTCGGTGTGGGAACCAGTGTAATTGGTGCCGGTGTCGAATCTCAGGATAGTGGCTTTGGTCCAGGTATAGCCATTTGGGATGATATCGACTTTCAAGAGATCACCCAGTCACCGCCGGGTCAGAATACAATTGAGAATACGCCACTAAGCTTGTCTGGCTTGAATGCACTTAGCACTGCCACAAACAATAATGCGGTGACGACCATCACCCTTTCGGTAACAAGTGGAATTCTCAACTTGGGTAGCCCCGGCGCTGTGACGATTACAGGTGGAGCCGATGGAACTTCTACGGTTACGTTCACGGGTAGTGCGGCAGACATCAATACAGCGCTTGATGGGCTGATCTACACTCCAAACCTCAACTTTACTGGAAGTGATACGCTAGTTTTTACGGCCAATGGCGGTGGCGTGAGCGATACTGATAATATTCCGCTGAATGTTACTCCGGGTACGCGATCCATAACGGTCACAAAAACCGCCAGTGTTGATACAAATGTTCCGGCAGGTGTGACGGTCACTTATACGTATGTGGTCACCAACAATGGTGATCAGGTGATCTCCAACATTTCACTTTCAGATGCTCACAATGGCTCGGGCCCGCCTCCTTCGCCCAACAATGAAACGCTTACCACCGATGCGGGCTCAGTGGGCGACTCGATTGATGCAAGCGTCGATGGGGTTTGGGACACGCTCGGGCCGGGTGATCAGGTGACGTTTACGGCGAGCTATGTGGTTACTCAAAATGACGTGGACACCTTACTATAGCGGCAGAAACTGCTATGGCTGTAATTGGGGCAGGGAACGTTTTAATTGTTGAACAGGGGTTGTGGTAAAAAATGACAGACAGTGTTGATTTTGGGCGGGGTGCAACATCATCGGCCACAGAGACTGGTGTGAGGGAAACGCACGGGTTTTCGTTTAGTGGGTCCGGTCGCGAGTATTTTGGCATCTGGATCGTCAATTTGCTCCTGAGCATCGTGACGATCGGTATTTATACCGCTTGGGCCAAAGTACGCCGTCTGCGTTATTTCTATGGAAATACTTGGCTCGACGGGCACAATTTCGAGTATCACGCGAAACCGATCCAGATTTTGATCGGCCGCATCGTTGTGGTCGTGGTGCTTGTGATCTTCAACATCCTCGCAAGTATCTCACCGATCCTGTCATTGATACTCATCGTCCCGTATCTCGTTGGCATCCCGTGGTTGATCAACAAGGCACTTTCGTTTAACGCCCGGGTAACCAGCTACCGAAATGTCCATTTCAATTTTGAAGGCTCTTACGGACGTGCCTTCTGGGTCTTTGTTGCGCTCCCATTCATTATCCCGATTGTATTTGGCGTTTTCATGGCTGCTGTGGTTGGCAGTTTCCAAACAGGGATAGCAGGCGTTTCCCAGACAAACTTGATCATCGTGTTCGGTATCGCAGCTGTAGGTGCTTTGGCTTACGCGCTGTTTATTCCTTACATTTCGAAGCAAACCAACACTTACATCGCAGAATGTACCCGGTTTGGCAGTGCCAAGTTTGAACCGAACATTATGCTCAAGCCGCTTTACCAGAATATGGGTCTGACGCTTCTGATCGTGATTGCACCGATCGTCTTCATTGCTGTGCTGGGTGCAGTGATGTTGGGAGGACCGGCTGAAGTCTCGTCCGCGAACGTTGGCTTTTTTCAGGCACGTGGCCAGTTGATTTACGTGGGTATTGCCGTAGCGTTCCTTTTCTATGCGGCAGGCGTTCGTAACATCGCGTTTAACGCGACACAGATTGAGGGTGGACATCAGTTTCACTCAAACCTGTCGCGCTTTCGCTATGCCTGGATCATCATCACAAACTTGCTGCTGAGCATTGTGACCATCGGTTTGTTTATTCCATGGGCGGCTGTGCGCAGTTGGCACTATATTGTCGGGCAGACTGCCTTGGAAACGCCCGGTCTTAATGCTTTCCTTGCGGATCAGGAAGCGCAAGGCAACGTGATTGCAGCGGAATATCTGGATATTGACGGGATTGATTTCGGAATTTGACGCAAGATAGCACCATACCTCAACAGCTTACCGGTCGCTATTTTGCGCCCGGTGGTTCAGCCAGTGTCGATGCTAACCTACGGGACAATGGCGCTGATTTGGTCGTCACCGAAGTGGCATCAGGTGAAGTGCATCATGTGCAATTTCGGGAATTGGCGGACAGGCTCGGCAGCCTTCCGCGCAAGATTTATTTCCAAGACGGCAGCCTGTTTGAATGCGCTGACAATGATGCGGTCGATCTCGCGTTTGGCAAAGACAGGCATTTTGCAACCCAGCTTACGAAAGCGGAGGGGTCATGGAAGTTTGCGATCGTTGCACTTGTTCTCACGGTTGTTTCCTTGGCGGGTCTTTACCGATACGGATTGCCCGCCGCAGCAAGCTTTGCCGCATGGGCCACGCCGGATGCGGTCGTGGAACTGATCAACAAAGGAGCACTCGATTCGGTTGATCGCGCATTTCTTAAACCGTCCACCATGCCTGAAGCCGACAGGCAAAGATATCGCGCGATTTTCGCTGAGCTTGCCGAAGCTTCAGGTGAAGATGTGACGCGTTTTGATTTGCAGTTCCGCGACGGTGGGCGGATTGGGGCAAACGCACTCGCGCTACCGGGCGGAACGGTCATCTTGACGGATCAGTTGGCGAAACTTGCCAAAAACGATGATGAAGTGGCTGGCGTTCTCGCCCACGAAATAGGGCATGTGATTGAGCAGCACTCGCTTCGCCAAATCTACCGTGCACTCGGAATCGCCTTCATGGCTTCAGTCATTATTGGCGACACCAGCCAATTGATTGATAATGTGATCGCCCAAGCGGCTGTCTTGGATACGTTTTCGTTTTCACGGGCGTTTGAACATGATGCCGATGAGGTAAGTGTCGAGATCATGATCAAAGCTGGACGAGATCCGGTTGCTTTCGTTGACCTGTTGGAGCGAATATTTGAAGAAGCTGGCGTGGACGGCAACGATACGAACTGGCTATCCACACACCCCGGCAATGAAGATCGGCGCGAGAATGTGATGGAACGCATCGAACAACTTCAGTAACGTCACCGCGCCATCGAATGGTATTCGTCATTGGGTTGCTTGTCGGTGGCAGCACTCATCCGGTTCGACATGTTGAAGAAGGATGCGACGGCAGCGATATCCCAGATTTCGCGGTCACTCCAGCCGGCATCGCGTAGGGCCTGCCGGTCCGGTTCATCAATTGAAATCGGGTCTTTCGTCAGGTTCCATGCAAAGTCGAGCATAGCGCGTTGTTTGGGTTTAAGCTCGGCTGTGCGATAGTTCATCACCAGTTGCTCTCCCAATTTTGGGTCGCCGGACATTTTCCGAACTGCGGCGCCGTGAGCTGTCAGGCAATAGTAGCAATGGTTGGCGCTTGAAACGACGACTGCGATCATTTCGCGCTCAAGTTTGGTCAAACCGGAATCGCCCAACATCAAATCGTTGTAGAGCGAGGTAAAGCCTTCGAATTTCGTAGAATGCCACGCATAAGCCTGGAGCACGTTCGGTACAAATCCGAGTTTTTCGTCACAGATTTCCAGATATTTTTTCTGACGGTCGGTGAGCGCTTCTTCTTCACTTGGCATATCCAGCGCAACAATCGGTTTTTTGTTCATCCCATCTCTCCAATTTTATGTGCAAGGGTTACCCTTTTTGCGCATCGGTTCAAGCGTGAATCGCGTAACGTGAGGCGATGTTGTATGGCTAACTGGATGAGTGTGGTTCGACGGAGATAAAGATGAAATCAATTCCGGCAAAAAAGCTAACCGGCAAAGTGAATTCAGTGCTCAAGGCCGAAGGCAGGGATTTCGTTTCCAAACCTGTTGACCGGTTGGAACTCACCTATGGCGGCATCAAAGGTGATTATCACGAAGGCTTAACTCGAAAATCCGGTGGTCGCGAGCCCTGGTATCCGCGCGGGACCGAGATGCGTAATGAGCGCAGTCTTTCCATTTTGAGCGTCGAGGAACTGGATGACATTGCAAAGGGCATGAACCTTGAAACACTGGATGCGGGTTGGATCGGCGCGAACCTTGTGATGGAAGGCATACCAAACCTGAGCCTGTTGCCGCCGCGCACACTCATCATGTTTGACCACGGCGTAACCCTGCGCATTGATGGGTATAACGCACCTTGCAGGCAAGCCGGGGGATCAATCGCGCAGCATGTGGGCGTTGAAACCGATGACCATACCAAATCAGGCATGGCGCTTTCCTTTGTTACCGCTGCGCATATGAAACGCGGCCTCGTCGCCTGGGTGGAGCGAGAAGGCACTATTCGGCCAGGCGAGGAATTCACTGTCCGGGTTTGGGAGCAATGGCTTTACGAGTAAGTGCATTCAAGAAAATTATGTGACCGTATTGACACGTGACTATTTAGTCACCTATAAGACTAGCCATGGATGCTATTTTCAAAGCATTGAGTGATGACACCAGAAGGCAACTTCTGGACATGCTGAAAGAGAAGGATGGGCAAACCCTGTCCGAGCTTGAGGGCAACCTCGGCATGACACGTTTTGGCGTGATGAAACATCTCAAGATATTGGAAGAGGCTTCCTTGGTGGTTACCAGAAAGTCCGGACGCTTCAAGTACCACTACCTTAACGCGGTTCCGCTTCAAACGGTCATAGACCGCTGGATCGATCCGCTGGTGCAAAAGCCTCTGTCCCGCCTTGTGCTGGATTTGAAGGCAGATCTTGAAGGAGAAAACGTAATGAACCTTGATACAAGAAAGGCGAAACCGGATTTTGTCTTGGAAACATATATCCAAACCGATGCCACGAAACTCTGGGCTGTGCTCACAAAACCCGAACACGTGGAGAAATATCATTTTGCTGGCGTGAAACCGAGTGCTGAAAAGACTAAGGGCGCTACCGTTGAATACATATTGCCGGACGGTGAAAGCATGTTGGATTTTGAAATCATCGATGAAGAGGTCGGCAAGCGGCTCGAAATGGAATTCTCACCGAAATGGGAAGGGCCGGACATGCCATCGTCGCGTTGTGTCTACGAGTTGGAGGAGATCGGTGAAAATTGTAAGCTCACAATTCTTCACTTCAATATTCCCGCGGGGCAGGAGGATGTGGCGCAGGGGTGGTCCATGATGGCCTCTGCTGTGAAAACATACATCGAGACCGGAAAAGCGCTCGAGTTTCCGCCCATGGGTGGGTTTGAAGACCATTAAGGTCTTGCGCCGTCATTTAATTCACTGGTAACTGGCATTGCTTAGCACAGGCTGATTACAGAAAAACGCGCATTTGGTTTTACCCAGTTGCGCGTTTTGCGTGTTTGGTTCTTTGGCTAAACGCTGAACCTGATCAACAACCAGACATTTGTGAATATCAGGATAATGAGTGCAGCGAAGGTGAGCAACATCCCGACAAATCGGCCAAATACCCATTTTACGGTGAACCCGAATGCAATGCCGTGGAGCAAGCGCCCGATAACCAATGCAAATGCGGCCACAAGAATGACCCATGCGTTGGCACTCTGTGTTTCGGCAACCAACAGTAAGATCAGGCCCATGGGTACATACTCATTGAAATTTGCTTGAGCACGGACACGCCGCTCCAGTATTTCGCTATCGCCAATGCCGAGACTTACGCCGGAACTCCTTCGGGCCATGATCACTCGATAGGACAGAACTACGAGCCATAACCCTAAAATTGCCGCTGCAGCGGTGGTAACGGGGTAAAGCATCGTCAGTCTCTCGCAGGAATATTCAGTGCCTTCTGGGACGCTGGGCGTTCGAGGCATTTCTCGAGCCATTCGCCGGTTGCCCTGAATTGATCAAGTTCCAATTCTTCGCTTGCTTCATAGAAAAACCCGAGTGTGCGTATCCACGGCCAAAGCGCGATATCAGCGATCGTGTATTCATCGCCTGCAATGTAGGGTGATTTTTCCAATTGCTGATTAATCACGTTAAGAAGGCGTTTGCTTTCGTTTTGATAGCGCTCATAGGGGCGTTTGTCTTCAATCTCTTTGCCTGCGAATTTATGGAAGAAACCAAACTGGCCAAAGATCGGGCCCGCTCCGCCCATCTGGAACATCAGCCATTGTAATGTGTTGTATCGATCCGCATGGTTTTCCGGGAAAAACTGCTTTGCCTTATTGGCAATGTAAATGAGGATCGCACCGGATTCCCACAGGGCAACAGGCTCACCATGCATGCCGTTTGGGTCGATAATTGCGGGGATTTTGTTGTTTGGGTTCAATGACATGAATTCCGGGGTTAGTTGATCATCGGTCCCGAAACTGACCAGATGAGGTTCATACGGCAAGCCGGTCTCTTCCAGAATTGCAGACGCTTTGATGCCATTTGGCGTGGGCAACGAATAAAGCTGAATTCGGTCAGGATGCTCAGGAGCCCATTTGCTGGTGATTGGAAAATCGTCGGGAAATTTCATTGGGTCTATCCTTTAATAAATATGATCAATCTGGATATGGTGTGATTGCCGAAAATCACCACTGAAAATGTTGCGTAGATGTTTATGATTGGTCTTCGTTCACCCGTTCCACACATCCCCAACGCGCCAGTTGTTCGTTGAGATCATCCAGCACAAAGTGCCGTGCCGAATCTGCGTCATAGCCCTCATTAAGCAATGCATCATATTCAGTGTGTGCGTGGCGGGCGCGGGTGGTGACTGCCTGCCAGCAGGCAATGGACGGCGGTAGGTGACGTAAATGTCCGGCTGAAGCGATATCCTCGATGGCTAGAAAGTCCTCCATGCTAGCGGCGGGAACGAGCTCGCGCAGGCGTCGCTTGATTTCTTTTTGCCGTCCGGTGGATTTCATGGAAGAATACACTGATGGTTAAATGGGATATTAATTCCCACCGATAGGTGAGGTTCGCCATGCAAACAAGCACCACCGCGGGATTTGTTGCCTCGCTTCCGGTTCTTGAGAAGTTTTCCAGCGCTTTGCCAAAAGAGAATTATCAACCAATCCCCGATGATTGGCTGGTGGCGGTTAGCGATGTGGTGCAGTCGCGCAAGGCAATCAGCGAAGGACATTACAAGTCTGTCAACATGGCAGGCGTTTCCATGATCAGTGCGATCATGAACGCAGTAGGGCATCAGGACATACCATATATCTTCGGTGGTGATGGTGCAGCGGTTGCCGTGGCCCCTGAATACGAAGGCGTTACCCGCGAAGCGCTGGCAGCAACGAGGGTTTGGGTGTCGGAAGCACTATCGCTTGAATTGCGGGCGGCCCTCGTTCCTGTCGCTGCAATTCGTGCCGCAGGGCTTGAGTTACTAGTGGCGGCTGTGCGTGTTTCTCCCGCGATCCGCAATTTTGCCTTTCTTGGTGGTGGCATTGGTTGGGCGGAAAAAGCGATGAAAGAAGGGGAGTATGAAATCGCAAAAGCGCCGTTGGGAACCATGCCCGATCTCACCGGATTGTCGTGCCGCTGGACCCCCATTGGGGACAATCATCGCAAGATTGTCTCACTCATCGTCGAACCGGCATTTGATGCGGACGAATTGGATGAGGCCATTGTGGAGCGTATCATGGGTCTGGTGCGTGCTGATGCAGTTGATGCAAGTCCGATGCCTTCCAAGGGGCCGGGATTTACATGGCCACCAAAGGGGCTTGAACAGGAAGCCAAAGCATCGGGAATGAGCAAAGGGCTTTTATACGCGATTACGTTTCTTGCCTGGATCCTTGACAAGACGGGAGTTCCGCTTGGCAAGTTTGATCCGAAACGATACCGGGAATTTACGGCGCTCAATACCGATTACCGGAAAATTCAGGATGGTATTCGCATGACGCTCTCTATGAACGATGATGAACTTACACAATTGCGGCAGATGCTGGAGGCTTATCGTCAAGCGGGTGAATTGCGTTTCGGGATATGCGAACAGGAAAGCGCCGTGCTGACGTGTTTCGTGCCATCCATCATGGAAGATGATCACTTTCATTTTCTCGATGGCGCAGGCGGTGGCTACGCGGCTGCTGCGGATGATCTCAAGTAAGTAGAAGAAGACGGAATTTATTGGTTTCGAGCGCTGTACGGGAAAATACACTTGCGGCAAACAACGGTCGTTAACGACATTTGCGAGTTGTTTTGCAAAGGCTCCCGATAAGATATAAGCATATGCTTATATTCGATGAGGCATTAAGGGTATCAATTCGTGCTGGAAAAGGCTCCGCTCTCCCTGGAACAAACCGTCAGTCTTTTGCGCGCTGCGGGTGAATCAACGCGCCTGCGTTTGCTTGTTCTGCTGGCACAACATGATCTGACTGTCTCTGATCTTACGGAGATATTGGGTCAATCCCAGCCACGCATTTCGCGCCACCTGAAATTGCTCAGTGAAGCTGGATTACTTGAGCGTTATCAAGAAGGGGCGTGGGCCTATTTCAGGTTGACCGACCAGGGGCTTGGGTCAGGCATAATCAATACGATAGTACGCCAGATCAATCCGGGTGACAGCCAGATTGAACGCGATAGTGAGCGACTTTCTGTGGTGCGAGAACGCATGGCCGAACGTGCAGCAGAATACTTCTCGCAGAATGCAACCGAATGGGACCGGATTCGCTCGCTGCATGTGGATGAGGTGCAAGTGGAAGCAGCGATGCTGAAGCTCGTAGGCGATACGAAATTCGAGGCCATGCTTGATCTAGGGACGGGGACAGGTCGTATCCTTGAATTGTTTTCCGACCTTTATGAAAAAGGGACCGGCATTGACGCGAGCCGCGATATGCTTTCGTTGGCGCGATCCCGTCTTGATAGCGCCAGCCTTTCGCGGGTTCAGACACGCCAAGGCGATCTTTACATTTTGCCCACACAAGGCGCGATGTTTGATCTGGTGACCATTCATCAGGTTCTCCATTTCCTCGATGATCCTGGTGGCGCTTTGCGTGAAGCGGCCAAGGCGATCAAGCCCGGCGGGCGACTCCTCGTGGTGGATTTTGCCCCACATCAGTTAGAGTTTCTCCAGACAGACCACGCCCACAGGCGATTAGGTATTGCAAAATCGCATATGAAAGAATGGTTGCGGCAGGCAGGTTTGCGCTTGGTTGAAAGTGTCGATCTTGAACCTGAAAAAGACGACAAAAGTCAACAAGCCAAAGACAAACTCACCGTTAGTCTCTGGCTTGCTGTAAAGTAAAACTGACTACGCGATACAGATTAATCAACTAATCACGCCGATGACGATTGCACAAACAAACGCAAATGCTGCCATGGTGATTACGATATTGGCTTTGTTCAGCAGTTCCATTTTGACCTCCTGAGGTTAAGCCCCCAATCCAGACTAAAGTCTAAGAAGCTTTTGCAAAAACTCAAATGATTTTCTGGAAACACTTGTGCACGAATTGTGAAAGATCGGCGTAAACCGTTGGATCACAAAGGGCGCAGGCACGCATAGATCAATTGAAATATTTTTCTAAAGAGGGCTTTTTGGGCGTTGTGCAGCGCAAAAAATCATCGAATCCC
This sequence comes from uncultured Hyphomicrobiales bacterium, assembly GCA_963922635.1. GTDB lineage: Bacteria > Pseudomonadota > Alphaproteobacteria > Rhizobiales > Rhizobiaceae > JAALLB01. Next base: position 11,095 of record CAWUJX010000078.1, read on the forward strand.
ACGCATTTTCGCCAGTAATCTTCCATCAATCAGGGTCAGGCCGGAAATGATCAATGCGGTACCCAGCAGATTGCCGAGCGTCAATGTTTCACCCAGCCACAAGACGCCGAGCAGGATTGCGCTAACGGGAACGAGGAACGTCACCAGCGATACATTGGTTGCGCCAGCGCTTGCCAATATCTTAAAGAAGAGCACGTAAGCGAGCGCTGTGCAGACAATTGCGAGGCCGAGCAATGAAACCCACATCTCCAGATCAGGTGCGGAAATCGCAAACGGGTCTTCTATCGCGAACATGATTGGCACCATTACGAGGCTGGAAGCCGTCAATTGCCCTGTGGAGATTACGATGGGATCTTCGCCCTTGAAGCGCTTTCCGAATACGCCTGCAAAGCCGTAGGAGATCGTTGCTCCCAAAACAGCCGCCTGTGCTGAGGCAGATGCGGAGAGACCTTGTATCAGGTCGCCGCCAATCAGAACTGCGACGCCCGCAAATCCGAATACGATGCCAAGGATTTTGTTGGTGGAGAATTTTTCGTCAGTTGTGAATTGATTGGCGATGATCAGTGTCCAGATCGGCGTCATCGCGTTCACCACTGATGCGAGGCCGGAGCCGATTTCCTGTTGCCCGATCAGGATGAGTGAAAACGGGATCACGTTGTTCAGGCATCCCATGATCAAGATCGCCAGAACGAGGCTAAGCCGGGCGGGAAAGCGCCTTCCTGTGGCGAAGAGGAACAGCCATAGGACCGACGCTGCGATTGCCACGCGCAAAAAGACGACCGTGAAAGGTGGCCATTCGAGCATCAGGATGCGCCCAAACAAAAAAGAACCACCCCATATGAAGGCAAGCGTTGCTATCAATATCCAATCTAACGTGGAAGGCGTGCCCGACGCGGCGGATGCTGGGTTTGTATTCATTCCGTTTCACTAGGGCAGAAGCGTCGCGTGCACCACCCGAAACTTGCTTCATCCAATTGTGACGTGAATTATCTCTCGAAACCTGCCGTAAAAGCGCTAAATTTTTTGTCTATCAGAAATCGCTGGAGAAGTCCCTCTGTCTGTACAAATTGGAGAATTACGCATGAAAAATTCGCCCAAGAAAAATGGTCCCAATCAGCATATTGATGTGAGCCGACGCGCCCTACTGGCAATCGGCGCAACCGGGTTTGTTGCTGGCGCCTCTGGTCTATTGCTGCCATCTGCGCCTGCGAGCGCTGCCGGCCTTGCGCCGACGCCCACCATGCGCGGTGGCGCGAACAATTATCGTGCCGGAGCGCCCATTGTCGAGCGTATTGGCAAAGGCGGTTTCCTGATGACAGGGACTGTGCGCCGCGCGGGCAATGGCGCGCCACTGGCAGGGCATCGAATTCAAATCTGGGCTCATACGGTCGAAGGGCATGAACGTGATCTCGAAAGCCATGGTGCCACACTAACCGATGAAAATGGTGATTTCCGCATGGATATGCCGCAAATTGTACCAGCCTTTGGGCAGGCGCATGCGCATCTTGCCTATGATAGTGAGTATGATAACGGCGCATTTGAACCCGTATACCTGCGTCCGGTCATGGCAAGTTCGAGCGACACCACTCTCCATACTGATTTCGTGCTTAAACCTGTCTAGTCGAAGTGGAACGGCGATAGGGCAACGGTTGTGTGGCGCGGGGGTTTGATATGGGCCGGGTTGGCGTTGGTGATTGCGCTGCCAATCCTTGCGGCTACGCAAAGCCCACAACTCCAATGGCGTGAACCCATATACATTGCTGCCAGCTTTACAGGTATTTTGGGCATGGCGTTCATGGTGTTGCAGCCGCTGCTGGCGGGTAGTTGGCTGCCTTGGTTCGGTGGTTTGCGCGGGCGGCGGTTTCATAGCATCGTCGGTGGCTTGATCGGCATTGCAGTGCTTCTGCATGTTGCAGGCCTATGGATCACAAGCCCACCCGATGTGATTGACGCATTACTGTTGGTTTCACCCACACCGTTTTCGCTTTGGGGCGTGATTGCGTTTTGGGCGGTTTTGATTTCCGCCCTTGGTGCATACCTGAGAACGCCACTTCGATGGCGGGTTCGTACGTGGCGGTTGCTGCACACGGTGCTGATCCTGTTGATCGTGCCCGGTACGATTGCGCATGTATTATTGATAGATGGTATCATGGAGTGGTTCACCAAGGTCATGCTTTGCGCAGTACTGGGGCTCGTGACTGCGAAGGTAGTCTACGATCTCGGCGTTTGGAAATTGATAATTCGGCGATAGTGCGCGGCAGTCCACTTTTTCTTAACGGCAATGGTCAAGACTTTGGCGCATGATACGCGTTGCATTCTTGATCATGGTTTGTCTCCTTTCGGCCTGCTCACCATCCGGTGTGTTCGAAAAAGCGCAGCCGGAGAAACTTGGTGAACCGCTGGATAAGTCAGTGGTGGCATTTGAGCCAGGTCACGCGTTTACACGATTAAACGAAACACGGCAGCGGTTCTTTCTCGGTGGGTTTAAGCGCGACGAACGTCTGATGGAAGCTGCACGCCGCCATGCGGAACTCATGGGTCGAACCGGAAAGTTTGGACACGAGTTCGGACCGGATACTAAATTCAACAAGCGTATTTTTGCCGTCGGCTTTCAAAACAGTGCCGGTGAAAATCTTGGCGTTGGCTAT
>CAWUJX010000079.1:0-13736 GCA_963922635.1 uncultured Hyphomicrobiales bacterium
CGATCTTTTCGAACCAGTTTTTCCTAGATGCGATCATGATCCCGTTCTTGGTGCTTGCTCTGGCAGCAATCGGATTGAATATCCTGACAGGTTACACAGGACAGATATCGCTAGGGACCGGTGCCTTCATGGGCGTCGGCGCGTATGCGTGCTATAAGATGACGCTTGCCTTCCCGGATGTGAATATTCTGATTTTCATCTTCGCATCAGGCTTCTTCTCAGCCCTCGTGGGTGCATTCTTTGGTTTGCCGTCTCTTCGCATCAAGGGTTTCTATCTCGTGGTTACGACCCTTGCCGCGCAATTCTTCCTTGAGTGGGCATTCATCCGAATTCCATGGCTTTACAACTACAACGCATCGGGAGCGATTGAAGTACCACAGCGGGAAGCGTTTGGCGTCATTATCACCGGCGCTGCCGCGAGTTCCGAAGCACGATACCTTGTTGTGTTGACAGTCGTGGTCATCATGACCTGGCTTGCTTCCAATATCCTGTCCGGGCGCATTGGCCGCTCATGGATGATGATTCGGGATATGGATATTGCCGCGGAACTCATGGGCGTTCGTCCGCTCTATGCGAAACTGTCTGCATTTGCTGTTTCGTCTTTCTATTGTGGCGTGGCGGGTGCCTTGATGGTGTTCATCTGGCAGGGTGCCGCTGAAGTGGAAGTCTTTGACTATCGACGGTCATTCCAGATCCTCTTCATGGTGATTCTGGGAGGGCTGGGCAGCTTGCTCGGATGTTTCCTCGGTGCAGCAGTTATCTTTATTCTGCCGATCATCATTCACACGATCCTGCCGCCAATCTTTGCAGCGGTGACCCCTTTCACGATGAACTCGTCGCAGGCGGACCTCGTGGCAGCGGTCATGATCGGTGTTATGATTGTGGCATTCCTGATTTTGGAACCCCACGGGCTTGCACGCCTCTGGGCAATCCTGAAACAGAAATTGAGAGTTTGGCCGTTCCCATACTAGGAACAGCTACATACCGGGTATGAAACCAGGCCCACAGTGTTAAACTGGTTTCGCACATAGACGGGATGGCATCTCGCCCCCGTCGGAGCGTTTGGGAGGAACTAACATGCTCAAGAAACTCGTGATGGGGGCTGCAGCTTTTGCTGTTGCAGGTTCCATGTATTCAACAACACCAGTCTACGCGGAGGACACGCTTTACATTCCTTCGCTTAGCTATCGCACAGGCCCGTTTGCGGGTGCTGGAACACCGATTGCGAACGGCTATGCAGATTACTTCACCATGCTCAATGAGCGTGACGGTGGTATCGGTGGCGCACGTCTGATCGTTGAAGAATGTGAAACCGGCTATAAGGCCGATAAGGGTGTGGAGTGCTATGAGGCCACTAAAGGCAAAGGCGCTCTTGCTTATAACCCATACTCAACCGGCATCACGCTTCAGTTGATCCCGAAAGCGCCTGTTGATGAAATTCCGATCCTTTCTATGGGGTATGGTTTGTCAGCGGCTGCTGTGGGTGAGAAGTTCCCATGGACTTTCAACTACCCGGCATCTTACTGGAGCCAAATGACTTCTATCCTTCAGTACATCGACCAAAACGGTGGCCTCGAAGGCAAGAAAATCGGCTTCATTTATCTTGATGCCGGATATGGCCGCGAGCCAATTCCACTGCTCGAAAAACTTGCACCACGCATGGGCTTCGAGTGGGTCGGTTTCCCGGTAGCGGGTAAAGACATGCAGAACCAGGCGGCCACATGGTTGAACGTTCGTAAAGAGCGTCCTGACTGGATGATCGCATGGAGCTTTGGTGCGATGACGCCAACAGCTGTCAAAGAAGCTGCAAAAATCCGTTTCCCGATGGACAAGTTCATCGGCAACTGGTGGTCCGGCGCACACGCTGACCTCGAGCCAGTGGGTGAAGCAGGCAAAGGCTACAAAGCTGCAAACTTCTCCGGTGTTGGAACTGAGTTCCCTGCACTTCAGGACGTGATCAAATACGTCGTGGACACCGGCAAGAGCCAGGCTCCGAAAGAAGACGTGGGCAAGGTGAACTACAACCGTGGTCTGTTCAACGCTGTGATCATGGCTGAAGCCATCCGCGCAGCACAGGAGAAGACCGGCAAAGTGGTCATCACCGGTGCGGACATGCGTCTTGGTCTTGAAAGCTTCAACTTAAGCGAAGAGCGTTTGAAAGAAATCGGTCTTGAGGGCTTTACCGCTCCTGTGGCTGGTTCTTGTAAAGACCATGAAGGCGGCGGCGCCATCTTCGTTCAACAATGGGACGGCTCAGACTGGAACCGTATTTCCGACCTGATCCCACCAATGAAGGACGTGGTTCAGCCATTGCTTCAAGAAGCTGCTGAAAAGTATGTTGCTGAGCAAACAGACTGGAAAACCCAGACCTGCGGTTAATCTAAAACTTCGCAATCCCGGCCAAACCGGCCGGGATTGTATCGATCATATCTAATTTTCTGGAATGGTACCCATGAGCGTCGCTGAAAATCTGAACACTGAAGAAGCTGAAACAATCCTTTCGATCAACAATATCGAAGTGATCTACAATCATGTGATTTTGGTATTGAAGGGCGTATCACTCACCGTTCCAAAAGGTGGCATTGTTGCGATCCTTGGCGCAAACGGTGCCGGCAAGACCACGACTCTACGCGCGGTTTCCAACCTGCTGCATGGCGAACGTGGTGAAGTGACAAAGGGAAACATTCTTTTTAACGGTCAGGAGATTCAATCCCTGACACCGAACGAATTGGTGCGGCGCGGCTGTATTCAGGTGATGGAAGGCCGCCATTGCTTTGGTCACCTCACGATTGAGGAAAACCTGCTCACGGGCGCTTACACGCGGCGTGACGGAAGTGCAGCTGTGAAAGATCATCTTGATCTCGTTTATCAATATTTTCCGCGACTGAAAGAGCGTCGCAAATCTCAAGCCGGGTATACTTCCGGCGGCGAACAACAAATGTGTGCGATCGGTCGCGCCCTGATGTCGAAGCCATCGATGATTTTGCTTGATGAGCCTTCCATGGGTCTTGCTCCGCAATTGGTGGAAGAGATTTTCGAAATTGTTCATGATCTCAACCAGAACGAAAACGTGTCATTCCTGTTGGCAGAGCAAAACACAAACATTGCCCTAAAATACGCAACCTACGGATATATCCTAGAATCTGGACGCGTGGTGATGGATGGCGATGCGAAAGAACTGCGTGAAAACGAAGACGTGAAAGAGTTTTATCTTGGCGTCGGTGGCGAAGGCCGCAAATCGTTTAAGGATGTGAAGCATTATCGCCGCCGCAAACGTTGGCTTGCATAACACTCGACAAGGAATAGATGGCGATACTCACCCTCATTGGCATTGGATTGCTGCTTGCGGTTATCTTCGGGCCGCAATACTGGGTGAAACACGCGATAACCAAGCACGGGCAGGAGCGCACTGACCTTCCCGGTACGGGTGGTGAGTTTGCCAAACATCTCGTTTCCGAGTTCCAGATTGGAAACACCAAGGTCGAGGTGACGGATCAGGGCGATCATTATGACCCGAAGGACCATATGGTGCGGCTTTTGCAAAACCACCATGACGGCAAATCCATCGCAGCGGTTGCCATCGCAGCCCATGAAGTGGGTCACGCCATTCAGCACCATGAAGGCAACTCCATGCTGGCGCTTCGTCAGACCCTGGTTAAATTTGCCAGCGTGACCGATAAATTTGCGGCAGTGTTTTTCTTTCTTGCACCCGTGCTGGGTGTCATCGTCCGCTCGCCCGCTGCATTTTTTGGTGTGATCTTGATCGGGATCACGCTTATCGGTATCAGGCTGGTCGTTCACCTGATTACCCTACCCGTGGAATGGGATGCGAGTTTCAACAAAGCGCTTCCCATTATCGAACAAGGCCAATATCTACACCCTGATGACATGCCTGCTGCACGGGAGGTGTTACGGGCCGCTGCACTGACCTATGTATCCGTGGCACTGGCAAGTCTGCTTGACCTTGCCCGCTGGATCAGACTTTTACGCTAAGACCATTTTCAACATGAGACCCTTCCATGACCGATTATTTTGATGCGCTTGAAACCCGTGACCACGAGGAAAGAGAACAGTCGTTGTTTTCGACATTTCCTGACTTTCTGGAGGATATCGTGGCGCGTATTCCCAGTTGGAAAGCGCGTTTTTCAAGCCATGACCTGAGCAAGATCAACTCAAGAGAAGCGCTGGCCGCATTGCCCGTTTTGCGCAAACCGGAACTCATGGAAGCACAAGCCGCAAACCCACCATTCGGGGGTTATGTGGACACGAACCTTCTGAATGGAAACCGGATTTTCATGTCACCCGGCCCCGTATGGGAGCCACAGGCGCCGGGCGCTGACCCATGGCAAGCGGCACGGGGGATGCATGCGGCAGGCCTGCGGGCTGGCGATATTGTCCACTGCGCGATCGGCTTCACCATGACCCCCGGTGGCGCGATCCTTGACGAAGGCGTGCGTGCGCTTGGTGCTATTACCTATCCGGCTGGTGTGGGGAACACGGAAGCACAGGTGGACGCAATCGCGACCCTGCGCCCCAAAGCTTATGTGGGTACGCCTGACTACCTACAGACTATCCTCGATAAGGCGGATGAACTGGGCAAAGATGTTTCATCAATCAAGCTTGGCTTTGTTTCCGGTGGTGCGCTATTCCCTTCCATGCGGGCAGCTTATGCGGAGCGGGGCATCACCGTTATGCAGGGGTATGCGACGGCCGACATTGGCGCGATTTCCCATGAAACCAGTCACAATGGCGAACTGGTAGAAGGCATGATCTGTAATGAGAACCTGATCGTGGAAATCGTGCGGCCCGGAACCGATGACCCTGTGGAACCTGGCGAAGTCGGTGAGATCGTCGTGACCTCATTCAACAAAGCCTATCCGCTTATACGGTTTGGCACGGGCGACATGAGCGCTACGCTACCTGACCCATCACCGTGCGGCCGAACCAACATGCGCATCAAGGGCTGGATGGGACGGGCTGACCAACGAACCAAGGTGAAGGGTATGTTTGTGGACCCGAAACAAGTCGATGAAATCATCAAGGCATCCGATGGCATCGAAAAGGCCCGTTTGGTTGTCTCACGCGAGGACGGAAAGGATGTGATGGTTCTCCAAGTGACCGGAACTTCCGTCGACGCGGACAAGGTGGCAACACAGCTTGCCACCTCCACCAAACTGAAGGGCAGCGTTGAGCTGGTCGAGACCCTGCCCAACGATGGAAAGGTGATTGACGATCAGAGAGACTATGACGCGTGAGGCATAAACCTCTGTCGTAGTTCAGGCTTTGGATCCTGAAATCTCGATCTCATTCCATCGGGCAGATTTCGCATCATATAGAAGCAGACGACCGGCGAGGCTTTCGCCGGTTCCTGTAATTTCCTTGATGACTTCCATGGCTTGCATGGAACCAATGACCCCTGTGAGCGCGCCAATGATTCCGGCTTCTTCGCAGGACGGGAGCATCCCCTCCGGAGGTTGAGACGGAAATATATCGCAGTAGCGGGGAAAGAAATCGCCAGCCTTGTTTGTCTCAAATGGTTTCAGGGTTGTGATCGATGCATCATACTGACCAACCGCTGCTGTCACGAGCGTAACCGCTGCCGCTTCACACAGGTCTGCGCACAAGTATCGCGTGTCGAAATTATCGCTGCCATCGACCACCAGATCATAACGAGCGATCAACTCTTCACCATTATCGGGGCCAAGGCGAGCGTGGACTATCTCCACCTGCACATGGGGGTTAAGCGCTTCTATGAATTGCTTCGCGCTTTCCACTTTTGGAGTTCCGTCCATGGCCGTTGTGTGGATCGTTTGGCGCTGCAAATTAGACAAAGACACCACATCGTCATCAATGATGCCCAGTGTGCCAATGCCCGCGGCGGCCAAATATTGCAGCACGGGTGAGCCCAAGCCACCGGCACCCACGACTAGAACCCGCGCGGCTTTCAATGCCTGTTGGGCAGCGCCACCAAAATCCGACAAGACAATGTGACGGGCATAACGCTGAAGTTCATCCGGTGATAATTTCATGGCGCTTCATACAATGCTGACCAATCCATCCGCAACCTCAAGGAATGTGGCGCGGTTATCAAGCGCGGTGAACAACTCCCGGTCCGTACCCGTCATCCAGGCCTGGCAACCCAAAGTGTCGATCATGTCATAAAGTGCGCTGCGCCTACCTTCATCCAAATGGGCCGCCACTTCATCCAGCAGAAGGATGGGTGCGAAGCCCGCCGTTTCACCCACAAGCCGTGCGTGGGCGAGCAGTAAGCCAATCAAGAGTGCCTTTTGTTCACCGGTTGAACACAATCCTGCAGGCATTCCTTTTGGCCTATGTTGCACCAGCATGTCCGAACGGTGTGGACCTTCGAGTGTTCGTCCCGCGCGGGCATCCATTGACCTCGAAGCTTTCAGGCGATCCAGATATTCTCCCTCCAGATCGCTGGCAGCCACATCTGCCACCGCATTTTCCAATGTTCCTGATATCGAAATCAAAGCGTCAGGAAACGGCGATGCATGATCGTCGTTTTCAATAATCGAGCGGGCAAGCAGTGCGATCATGTCGTGACGCGCGCATGCAACCGCGACAGCCAGTTCTGCCAGTTGCACTTCATTTGCATCGAGCCAACGCGCATCAGGATAGGGCTCGCTCAGAAGTTTATTGCGGGCACGCATGGTTTTTTCAAAATCGTTGACGCGGCGGCCATGGGTCGGGTCCACGGCAAGCACCATCCGATCCAGAAACCGCCGCCTATCACTGGCAGGCCCTGTAAACAATCCGTCCATGGAAGGTGTGAGCCAAAGAATGCGCGAATGCTCCAGAAGAGCTTCGGCAGTCTTGGATTGTGCGCCATTAATATGCACGCGGCGCTGTGTCTCCACACCCAAAGCGGTTTGCTGAATGCCGGTGCCGATCGCCACATCCCCATCGGCGTTCTGTAGGCGCGCAAATACGGTCCAAGCGCCATCCGCTTTGGCATTACCCACCTGATCATAAGTGGCACGGCGCATCCCACGCCCTGGGGAAAGAAATGAAATGGCTTCGAGAATATTGGTTTTGCCAGCACCGTTCTCACCGAAAATCACCACATGGCGATTGTCCACATCGATGGAAGTGGCGCCATGATTTCGGAAATTAGTGAGTTTCAGGCGATCAATATGAACCGAATGCACCTGCTCAAGCTTTCAGAGCACTATACGCGCATGGGCATAAGAACATAGATCGCGCCGGATTCAGCCGAGTCATGGATGAGCGTGGGAGAGCCCGGATCCGACAACATGAACTTCGCCTCATCACCGGAAAGCTGGTTCGTGATATCCAGAAGATAGCGGGAGTTAAAGCCCACATCGATTGCATCGGATGAATAGCCGACCGCGATTTCTTCTTCCGCGGTACCGGAATCCGGATTGTTAACCGACAACACCATCTGCCCGTCAGACAATTGCAACTTCACCGCCCGTCCGCGCTCGGAAGAAATGGTCGAGACCCGGTCAACGGCTTTCGCAAATGTCTCACGGTCAAGGATGAGTTCCTTGTCGTTCCCGGTGGGGATCACGCGATTATAATCGGGGAACGTACCGTCGATCAGTTTTGAAGTGAGGACTGTTTCCCCAACGCTCAGCCTGATCTTAGAATCTGACAGTTCGATTGAAACGGCCGCATCCGGGTCTTCCACCAAGCGCTGGATTTCGCCAACGGCCTTTCTCGGAATGATGATGCCCGGCATGCCGTCAGAACCGTCCGGTGCTTGCGTTTGTGAACGTGCCAAGCGGTGACCGTCTGTCGCCACAGCGCGAAGAATTGTATTACCGTCCTCTTCCACAGTGTGGAGAAAAATTCCGTTCAGGTAATAGCGGGTCTCCTCAGTGGAAATCGCAAATTGCGTATGCTCGATCAGCTTGCGAATTTCGCCCGTGGCCATGGAAAAACTGTGGCTGAAATCACCAGCTGAGATATCCGGGAAATCTTCCACGGGAAGCATCTGCAAAGTGAACTGTGAACGACCGGAAGAAATCTTCATCGTGGCGGTTTCACTATCCACGGACAACATCACCTCGGAACCACCGGGCAATTTCCGCACAATTTCGTAAAGCATATATGCAGGCACAGTGGTGGCACCGGCTTGCTCCACATTCGCAGGTGTTTTTTCAAACACTTCCAGGTCCAAATCGGTCGCTTTGAGATGGAGCGAACCATTGTCGGCGCGCAACAACACATTGGACAGAATTGGGATCGTGTTACGACGTTCAACCACGCGGTGCACGTGACTGAGCGACTTCATCAAGTTTGATTGTTCAAGGGTAACACGCATTGTCGAAATGTCTCCTTGCAGGTCGCTAAATCGTGCCACGAACCGAAACCGCACACTCGCCTGCATGTGCGGGAGAATGTGCGGAATTATCGGTTGTGATTCAAGGGGGCAGCGCCGATTGGCCCTGTGTTTTTGGGGAAAACCTCAAAAGGCGAAGTGCTCTAAAGTGAATTCCCCCAAAAGCCCCCGACTACTCAAGGATCAGCCGCTTCAACAACTCTATTTCATGGGCAATTTTCTGGTCTTGCCCGCTCAATTCTTCAATCTTTCGCACTGCATGCAAAACCGTAGTGTGATCGCGTCCGCCAAAGCGACGACCAATCTCAGGCAGTGATCGCGGCGTCATGGTCTTGGCCAGATACATGGCAATTTGACGTGGCCGTACGATCACACGCGTGCGCCGATTTGAAAGCAGATCGTTTTTGCTGACGTTGAACTGACGGGCAACAATGCGTTGAATATCTTCAATTCGTACGCGCTTGGAATCTGCTGAACGGATCAGATGCGAAAGAATTTTATCCAATTCATCGAAGCTCATATTTCCTTCGGAGAATTGATGCTGAACCAGCAACTGATTGAACGCACCTTCCACATCGCGACCGCTGGACGTCACCTGACGGGCCACATAATGGAGGATATCTTCCGGAATTTCGAGACCCGGCTGCTCCGTCTTCGCCTCCTGATATTTCACGTTGAGGATTTGTTTGCGCAACTCATAGTCCGGCGCTTTGATTTCGAGCGTTACGCCGCCTTTAAGACGAGAGCGAACCCGCTCATCAAGGCTTTCGAGCTCGGTTGCAGGACGATCAGCAGCGACGACCACCTGGCGGGCGCTGTCAATCAGCTCATTCAACAGATGGCAAAACTCCGCCTGGATGGCCTGCCCTTGCAAAAATTGCATGTCGTCGATCAGCAAAATATCGATGTCGCGTAAGGATTGCTTCAACGTGAGTGCCGTCTTGTCACGAATGGCAGAAGCAAAGCGCCACATGAAATATTCTGCCGTCAGATACAACACCCGCGCTTTTGGGTTCCGGCTCCGCGCACGCCACGCAATCGCCTGTAAAGCATGGGTTTTGCCAAGCCCCACATTAGCGTGAATGAACAACGGATTGAAATGGGATGCCGTAATGTCTTCCGCAATCGTACGCGCGGCGGCATAGACCATTCGGTTTGAATCGCCCTCTATGAAGCTCTCGAACGTGTGCTTCGGATCGAGGGGTGAACCCGGGAAACCATTGGTGTAATCGATACCATGGCCGTTTCCACCGTGATTAATCGTGGAACGCGGTGACGATTTCCCTGGCTGGAACCCTTTCGCATTGCTGCGTTGACCGGGCGCATCGTCCTGCGACTTTTCTGCATCAAAAGACCGTTGTGCAACCGGCTTTCGGACCGAGATATCGACGCGCAGAACGCTGCTGTCTTCTGCTTGCCACAACTCCAGTAGTTTATCGCGATATTTGGATTGTACCCACGCTTTCAAAAACGCTGTCGGCACGGTCAGGCTCACCAGACCACCTTCATTGCCGGCGAGTTTCAATCGACCGAACCAGCTATCAAATACATCTTGCCCCAATTGAGCTTGCAACTGCTTGCGAACCCGTTCCCACGCCACCGCTGCTGACGGTTTGCGCTTGCCACTTTCTTTCGTCATTTGAAATGCTTCTTTCTTTGTTATTTTGCCCCTTTTTGAAACAGCTTTGAACTGTTCCCCCGTTTGATCATGTTCGGCTTTTTTTGCCGCTATCTGATTCAAATCCAACTGCGGACATTGAACCCAATTGTCATGTTCGCCATTTTTGAATTGCCCCACTTCATTCGCGTCTTCCATGTGTTCTCTTTTCTCCCTCCACCACATTAGACATTTACTGTCTGCACATTTTCATGTTCGATACCCACTGGGCACCCACCCTTCTTCCTGCCTCAACCGCTCCATTCCGAGACCGGCAATCCATCGAACTGCCACCCTGCGAGCCGCCCTCTTTGCCCTGTGGCATCCGGATCACCTTCAAAGCCATGCAAGACATTGTACGCGTTCGAATACCCGTGGGCGGTGAGCGCCATGGCCGCCGAAATACTCCTGACGCCACTGCGGCAAAGCATGTAAACCGGCGCATCTTTTCCCACCCCGGCCTTTTCAAGCCGATCAACCACGCCCTCCACAAAAGAGGGATTTACCTGCATGAGAGGCGGGCTTTGCCATTCGACAAAAATCACCTCTTTCGTGATGCCGGAAAGGTCCGGCACTCCGATGTTTTGCCATTCGATTGATGTACGCACGTCCACAAGCTGAGCGTTGGGATCGGTTTCGAGGGACATCCAGCAGTCTTTGACTGAAACATCTCCCGCATACGTCATTCGACACACCTTTCCCGTTCGCTGAACAGATGCTGTTCAACGTTGAACTTCACTTACAAACAAATGCGCTGCCATCTCAGGCAAAAGGCCACGGAATGGTGACCTGAAGACGGTGCCCGCGCAAAATATCCGCTGACACCAGGTGACGAGAATAACCGTCCGGGAAAGCCAAACCACTTGCGCAGTTCAACATCCGCTTAAACACTACAATTTGCGCTTCCAGATATGTCTCCCAAACCACTTTCAAAACCGTGTGGCCTGATCCGACTTAGAAGTCCCCGCAATCATCTCGAAGGTGAATTTACCCATAGGTGTCGAGGGGTCAATATGGATTCGTTAACAAAGGGTAAATCCAATTTGTGGAATAATTTTTCTAAAAAAATTTGAGCTTTTTTAGCCCTTGAGAAATCAGTGTTTTTTGGCCTGACACTTCGAAATTTCGTGTTTTTGAGATCAAAAAATATGTTGGAGTTTTTTTTCGTACTTGACTCGGTAGTTGACGACAGATTCAAGAGTGAAATTTTTCACCATTCTCTAAATTATTGAAATCAAACGGTAATTTTAAGCGCACTGAAAATTGTGACGGTTTTGCAAAGTTTCCATGACAAGTGAATTTCGAGGCCTGTATTATGTTCAAACGCAAAAAACCCGGATATCCACCCGGGCTTTGCGTATTCAAAAATGTCTAAATTTTTGGAAATTTAGGCGCCGATTTTTTTGACACCTGCTGAGAGACGTGAAACTTTACGAGCTGCGGTATTTTTCTTCAAAACACCTTTGGTAACAGAACGCATGATTTCAGGCTGAGCGGCTTTAAGTGCAGCAGCTGCCGCCTCTTTATCACCACCGGCGATGGCTTCTTCAACTTTGCGGATGTAAGTCCGCATGCGTGAGCGACGGGCCTTGTTTACTTCTGTGCGACGGGCAATCTTGCGGACTGCTTTCTTGGCTGATGCTGTATTTGCCATTTGTCAGGCTTCCTATCTTTTAGTTTCCACTGGCAAAGCCGGAAGATCGCTCTTGTCTCAAGCACATCTTTCAATCGTATTGACCGGAAGAGAGACAGGCAAAATTCGACCGCCTGAAATTTCGCACGTGCATACATCGTATTGGGTTCCCCGTCAACGAATAATCGGCCCGGCTAAAGGAGGGCTTTCTACCGTTGGCAGGTGGAGCAATAAAAGGTTGAACGGCCAGATTGAACAATCCGCTTAATGGTGCCGGGGCAGGTCTGTTTTGCACAAGGCTGGCCTTCCCGGTCATAAGCGGAAAAGCGATGCTGGAAATAGCCCAACTCGCCATTGGTCTGGCGATGGTCCCTCAACGAGGAACCTCCTGCCTCAATTGCTTCGGCAATCACATCACGAATATGCATTGCAAGGGTTTCACTTCTTTGCGTGGCCTTGCCGCCTTTTCGGGCGATGGACCCCGCTTTGCGCTTGGGCGAAAGGCCGGAGCGCCAAAGCGCTTCACAGACATATATATTGCCAAGGCCTGCGATCAGCCGCTGGTCCAGAAGGGCGGCCTTCAGCGGCGTGGCTTTTCCCTCAAACAGGGCGGCAATCGTCTCGCCATTCAATGCGTTCCCTGTCGGCTCAATACCCATTGCAGCGAAGTGCTTCGATTGCCCGAGGTTCGCAGTTTGAACGAGGTCCATGAAACCGAACCGACGCGGGTCATTATATATAACTGCGGCAGAACCATTTTCAAATTGTAAGTGAAACACCACATGATCATGCGCCCGGGCATCACTCTTTGGATGATGAAAATTGCCCGGTTGAAGGAAGCCTTCATCGGCCTCTATGCGAAAAGAGCCTGACATTCCGAGATGCATGATCAATGCTTCATCGGTATCCAATTCTGCCACGAGATATTTCGCGCGCCTGCCCATATGTCGGATTGTGGCCCCGGTCAACCGCGCTTTCATCTGCTCCGGAAACGGAAACCGAAGGTCCGGCCGATTGATGGAGACTTCAGCAAAGGATGCACCTTCCATAACCGGAGCAAGCCCACGCCTTACGGTTTCAACTTCTGGCAATTCCGGCATTGGTTTCTCTTAACCCTGCAACAATAGCGCACATGAATTGTGCTTTGGCTTCTCCTATATATCATGTAAACGAAAGCCAAGATTTTTCAGGACCCTTGTCATGTCAAAACCACGCACGAAAGACGCTGCCGAGATGGAAACTTCCTTCGGCTTTTCAGACGTCAATCAAGGCGAGAAGCAACCGCTGGTGAACGAGGTGTTCCATTCCGTTGCCAGCAGATATGACGTGATGAACGACCTAATGTCCGCTGGCATGCACAGGCTTTGGAAATCCGCCATGGTCGCGTCTGTTGCACCGCCGAAATCTGACCGGCACTGGAAGTCGCTCGATGTGGCGGGCGGAACCGGTGATATCGCTTTTCGTATCGTTGAGAGCGGCGGCGCAAACGTCCATACGACTGTGTTTGATATTAATTCATCCATGCTTGAGGTCGGTGAAGGCCGCGCCATCAAGCGCAAACTCGACCACAAGCTCAGTTTTGTGGAGGGAAATGCCGAAGAACTACCCTTTGAAGACAATTCATTTGATGCCTACACGATTGCGTTTGGCATCCGGAATGTCCCGAAGATGGAAAAGGCGATCCGTGAAGCGCATCGGGTTTTGAAATTTGGCGGAAAATTCCTGTGCCTCGAATTTTCCGAAGTGGATGTGCCCATGCTCGATAGATTTTATGAGCAATGGTCTTTGCAAGCGATCCCGCGCATTGGCAAAGCGGTGACGGGCGATCGGGATTCGTACCAATATCTCGTCGAGTCCATTGCGAAATTTCCCAACCAGGAAAAGTTCGCTGAAGCGATTACCCGGCAAGGTTTCCAGAATGTGAGCTGGAAGAATTTCACCGGCGGGATTGCTGCACTTCACACCGGATGGAAGCTTTAAGCTGACCATGGCGACACTCGGTTCTTACGCTTCACTGGTTCGCGCAGGCTGGGTCCTGATGCGTGAAGGCGTTGTCTCAGCGTTTCCTTCTGATGGCATACCTGCTCTGGCAAAACTTGGCCATCGCTTTGCGGGCC
>CAWUJX010000080.1:0-13712 GCA_963922635.1 uncultured Hyphomicrobiales bacterium
TTGATGGCGGCACTTGGTTCGACTCCCTCCGATGTACTCATCGATTATGGTGTGATTGGCGAATTATCGCTTGATGGCTCATTGGCGCACATAGCGGGAGCACTTCCGGCCGCTATCGGCGCGAACGCTCTCGGTAAAGGATTAATTTGCCCGGAAAAATGCGGTGGCGAAGCAGCCTGGGCGGACCGGGATATGGACGTCTTGGCCGCGAGCAGTCTCATTGCTTTGGCCAACCATTTTCGAGGCACACAAGTACTATCAAAACCTTTACCTGCAATTGCCCAGGCCATGACCCCCATGCCGGACATGGTGGATATCAAAGGACAGGAAACCGCAAAACGTGCATTGGAAATTGCTGCTGCGGGTGGGCACAACATTTTAATGGTTGGACCACCGGGATCGGGCAAGTCCATGCTTGCCGCGCGTCTCCCGGGTATTTTGCCGGAGCTTGGTCCGGCGGAACTTCTCGAAGTCTCAATGATTGCATCCATCGCTGGCGATCTTACCGACGGTAAATTGACCAATCGGCGCCCATTCAGAAGCCCGCATCATTCCGCTTCCATGGCAGCGATGGTCGGTGGCGGTGTGAGGGCTAGACCTGGAGAAGTGTCACTCGCCCATAACGGCATCCTTTTTCTTGATGAATTCCCAGAGTTTTCACCGCAGGTTCTCGATTCGCTTCGCCAACCCATTGAAGCGGGCGAAACATCAATTGCCCGGGCAAACCACAGGATCACCTATCCATCGCGTATCCAGCTTGTGGCAGCCATGAACCCCTGTCGGTGCGGAATGGCGGGTGAACCGGGCTTTACCTGCAAACGCGGTGATCGCTGTGCCGCGGACTATCAGTCAAGAATTTCAGGACCGCTACTGGATCGCATCGACATTCGGGTTGAAGTCCCCGCAGTAAGTGCGTTTGACTTGATGAACCGTAGTCAAGGTGAAACGTCTGAAACAATTGGAAAACGGGTTTTAGCGGCACGGACACGCCAGCTTACTCGCTTTGGAGAATTGGATCTCGATTGCCTCACAAATGCTCAGCTACCCGCCTCATTGGCCGAAACAGTGAGCGCGCCGGATGAGGCAGGGATGGCACTGCTTTCCGAAGCTGCGCAGTCCATGAAATTTTCAGCACGCGCGTACCATCGAATCCTGAAAGTGGCACGGACAATTGCCGATCTTGATGGGAAAGATCAGGTTAACCGCTTGCATATAGCTGAAGCAATTGCCTATCGCTGCGCCGGAGAACGGCTAGCCCACGCTGCGTAAAAGCGCATGAAGTACCTGTAACCATATGGCAACGGTTTCTAAAGTGTTTCAGGGCTAACATCGCAACAAGCAGATCATCGATTGATGCAATGGGATTCCGGCTTAGTCATGCAAACCGATCGCCGAAAAAGCGATACGTGGAAAATTATCCGCGAAATCCAGAAAAACTCGTTTCTGTCAGAGACAGAAGCCACGGGGTCTCTTTATCCGCTACCATCGGAAAGCATCGCACCAATTGAAACACCGGAACTTCCAATCAATGAGCGTTTGGGCGAAGCCAAGCCGCCATTGTCACCACGGCTATGGGGATATGTTTTCTGGCCGACAATTGCCCTAATCTTCATTGCCTCTGTGGCAAGTCTACTGATTTCCGAGACCGCATTTTCAAACCTCATGTTCCTGGCAATTGCATGCTGGGCTATCGTCGCAGGCATCGTACAGTTTTATCAAACGCGGAGTTTTGTACTTCGATTGTCTGCAGAAAAACGCGATCTCCAAAATAAGTTTGAAACGCTGCAGGATCGAACCTGGGAATTGAGGGAAAGCGAGGAACGATATCGCAGCCTCGCAGAAGCATTCGGTGACATTCTTCTCCACCGTAACCATAGGGGCGAGGTAACATACGCCAATGAAGCGTTTCTGGAGATGTTTGGACTAAGACAAGAAGAAGTCACGGGACAAACCTTCACGCCAAAACTTGTGAATGAGACGGTTCATCCGGGATCACAATCGAACACCACGGTGAAAGAGGTTGAAATTGAAACAGCAAAAGGCACCAAATGGCTGGCCTGGCTCGATCTGCCGGTTAGAGACGAGATAACGGGTGAAAACGCTCTGCGCACAGTTGCGCGCGACATTACCCAACAGAAAACCATCGAACTTGAACTGCGAAACTCGGGCGAAAAAGCTCAAGCCGCAAGCCATGCCAAGTCGAGATTTCTTGCAAATGTCAGCCATGAGATGCGGACGCCGCTTAATGGCATTTTGGGCATGTCGGGACTGCTGGCTGACACGTCCCTCACATCAGAACAACGGAATTACGTCCACGCCGTTCATGACTCAGGTGCCGCGCTTCTAACGCTGATCGAAGACATACTCGACACCACGCTGATTGAGGCCAACAAGCTCGAACTCAAACCGTCGGAAACCAATCCGGGACGTTTGGTTGAAGATATCTGCGAATTACTGGCTTCCCGCGCGCATGGGAAATCCATATCAATTTCGTCTCATATCGACAAAAGCGTCCCCGCCAATGTGAAACTGGATTCAGGAAGACTTAGGCAGATATTGATTAACCTCGTTGGAAATGCCGTCAAATTCACCGAAACCGGAGGCGTGCACATCAGTTTAACGTACACTGATAAACACGACGAAAACCCGACTACACCATCGCTTGAATTCGAAGTGAGTGACACGGGACCTGGAATATCCCAAGCAGACCAACAATTGGTCTTTGAAGAATTTTCGCAGGGAGATCCTGAGACGACAAGGCGCCATGGTGGAGCGGGCTTGGGTCTCGCCATTTCCAAGCGCATCATTGAAGCAATGAACGGTGAAATCACGCTTCAAAGCTCAGTCGGGAACGGATCTACATTTAAGTTCTGTCTGCCTCTTCAACCGATAAATGAGCGGCGTGATGAAACATCGTCACTCAATCTCAATGGCCAGGCCGTAACGCTTATCGGCGCGCAGCCGCTAATATCGAAAACCATCGAAGCTTATGTGAAAGATCATGGTGGGCAATTTAAATTCCAACAGTCTTTTGAAAAAGTTCCAGACAACTCAGCGACGACAGGTCTTGGGATTGTATTAGTCGATTACAATTATCTGGAACCAATTCCCCACGCGCTTAATCTACTCGATGAACTGAGAAAGAACTCTGATCGCCTCATTGTACTTGTGCAGCCGGAACAACGGACATCTCTCGACCGACTAATGACAATGGGTTTTGATGCCTACCTCATCAAACCATTGCGGAAAAATTCATTGCTCAACATTCTCAAGCCCGATGCTGATCTTGAAGCCAAAGCACCACCCCAAAGCGGCGCAGAGATGTTCGCGAGCGCATTGCAAAAGGCAGAGCGCCCAAAGCAAATCCTTCTAGCAGAAGACAATGATATCAATGCACTCCTTGCCCGCTCGATCCTTGAAAAAGCCGGCCACACCGTCACCCGTGCCGTGAACGGAGCAGAGGCTTTGTCGCTCATCAAGGAACGGAGCGGAGCCGAAATCTTTGATTTGATTTTGATGGATCTTCAGATGCCAGTAATGGATGGCCTGGAAGCGTTGAAAAACCTCAGAGGAGATGAAAACAACACCAAATCTAAGGACATTCCGGTCTACATCCTCACCGCGGACGAACAGGAAGAAACCCGCATCGCGTCCACTGAAGCTGGCGCAAATGGATTTTTGACAAAACCTCTCGACCCGAATGCCATTCTGACGATTGCCAATGATACCTGATTGCCATACTTCGGATGTATGAGTTCGAAACCTCATCAAAGCATTCGAGACAGCAATCCGATGACCGATACACTGAACCAGGAAATCGTATCTGGCCGTCTCGGCGCACTTTCCACACGACTGGCAAAAAATGCAGAAGAAGTCCGCGCAGCCCAGCGTGTGCGATATACAGTTTTCAAACAGGATATGAAAGACGACCGCGCAGACCAATTGGACCAGACCCAACTTGATGCGGACCAATTCGATGAAACGTTTGATCATCTTCTAGTCATCGATGAATCGAATGGCCATGAAACAATTGTGGGTACACAACGCTTCCACGTACACGAAGCATCCCAAACACCAGAAAGGTTCTACTCGTCGATGGAATTCGATGTTGGACGCCTTTTGCAAAAGCATCCTGACAAACGGTTCATGGAACTCGGTCGCTCCTGCATTCTGGAAGAATATCGCAGCAAGCGAACCATGGAGCTGCTCTGGCATGGGACGTGGGATTATGCATTGAAAAATAGAGCGGATGTGATGCTCGGCTGCGCATCTTTTGCGGCAACGGATACTCAATTCATTGCTGAGGAATTGAGCTTTCTGGCAACCGTGAAACCTGAACCGGAGTGGGCTGTCTCAAGCCAGAGGCGAGAGGCAATCCATTTGAAACACTTTGGGGGCCAAGCTACCAATCCCAAATTGGCATTACGAAAACTACCGCCACTTATCAAAGGCTATCTTCGGCTTGGGGCAAGCTTCTCTGATTGTGTAGTGCCCGATACCGAGTTTGGCACCATTGATATTCTGGTGGTCCTACCAATTGCCCATATTAATCCGAAATATGTTGCCTATTACGGGTCAAACGCAGAGCGACATCGCGCGTAATCCAAACTGCCTATGATGAATTCATTGTGGATGGCGCAAACGAGGTAGGGCAGCACCTTGCGCTTATCCAGGGTTTCAGCGATTCTCTCCCATCACCATTGAAGCAAGGGCGACAGGGTAGTGGGAAATTCATCAGCAAATGCGGCAGCTGCAACACCGATGATGCAGCAATATTCCGAGATTAAGGCGGTGAACCAAGACTCATTGCTTTTCTACCGCATGGGCGATTTTTATGAGTTGTT
Source organism: uncultured Hyphomicrobiales bacterium (assembly GCA_963922635.1). Classification (GTDB taxonomy): domain Bacteria; phylum Pseudomonadota; class Alphaproteobacteria; order Rhizobiales; family Rhizobiaceae; genus JAALLB01. The sequence goes on from CAWUJX010000080.1 coordinate 4,845, forward strand.
CTTTGATGATGCGGAAGAGGCTGCTCGTGCGCTTGGCATTACGCTGACGAAACGCGGCAAGCATATGGGAGAGGATATTCCCATGTGCGGCGTTCCCGTTCACGCAGCAGAAGAATATCTGCAAAAGCTGATTGCGCTCGGTTTCCGCGTGGCCGTGTGCGAACAAACCGAAGACCCGGCAGAAGCCAAGAAACGTGGTTCAAAGTCCGTGGTCCGGCGCGATGTGGTGAGGCTTGTAACGCCGGGCACAATCACAGAAGAAAAGCTACTGGATCCGACCGCTTCTAATTTTCTTGCAGCACTCTCGCGCAATAAATCAGACGCCGATAATCAAGAATTCGGGTTTTCCTGGATTGATATCTCAACTGGCAGTTTTTGTGTCACATCATCAAGCTTGCGCGAATTGGGCGCTCTCATCGCGCGCATAGAGCCACGGGAATTGGTTCTGTCAGATACCCTGTACAACGACGCCAATATCCGAAACGCGATCCTGCTGGATGACCGGGCTCTCACCCTTGAAAGCCAGACCTTCTTTGACAGTGAAATGGCGAAGGACCGGCTGAAGGAAGCATTTGGCGTCAGCACGCTGGAAGGTTTTGGTGACTTTTGTCGCGCCGAACTATCGGCTGCAGGTGCCATCCTTGCCTACATAAATAAAACGCAGATCAACGAACGCCCATGCCTAATGCCGCCCATGCGAGAGGACGCAAGCGCGACGCTCTTCATTGATGCAGCCACTCGGGCAAACCTCGAACTCGCCCGAACGCTTTCCGGTGAGAGAAAAGGTGCGCTTCTCAACGTCATCGATAAAACCTTGACGGGCCCCGGCGCCAGATTGCTTTGTGAACGCATGATGAGCCCGTTGAAAACACCCGCGAGGATCATTGAACGACAAGACAGTATCGCTTTTTTTCAGGAGCAGTCTCGAACCGCTGACACCGTTCGGGAGACAATCAAGCGAACACCGGACATCGCGCGCGCTGTTTCCAGACTATCACTTAATCGCGGTGGACCCAGGGATTTGCAGGCGGTCCTTACTGGCTTGAACAATGCCGCAGAACTCGTCCAGCATTTTTCACGCACGGAACTACCAGACGAAATTCGGAAGGCAGTCCAACATTTATCGGCCCTCCCGAATGACCTCTCTCGCCTTTTGAAAGAGGCTTTGGCTGATGAACTGCCGATGCTTGCAAGAGACGGTGGCCTGGTTCGCCAAGGGTTTAATCCTGAGCTGGATGAACTCAGAAAATTGCGCGATGAAAGCAGACAGGTGATTGCGGGCCTCCAGGCAACCTACGCCGAGCAGACACAGGTCAAAAACCTAAAAATCAAATACAACAATGTTCTTGGCTACTTTATCGAGGTAACCGCCAACAATGCGGACGCGTTAACGTCCGGTGAAGCGAAATCAACGTTTATCCATCGTCAGACCCTGGCTAATGCGATGCGGTTCACAACAACTGAACTAGCTGACATTGAAACGAAAATTGCAAATGCTGCGGGCAAGGCATTGCAAATCGAATTGGATGTATTCGAACACTTGGTCTCAGAAGTTTTGTCACACGCAGAAGAACTGGCGAGGGCGGGAAATGCCCTTGCTATTCTCGATGTTTCTCAAGGACTGGCAAAACTTGCCGATGACTGGAATTATTGCCGCCCCGAAATTGTTGAGGGGCAAGCATTTGAAATAGAGGTTGGACGACATCCGGTTGTGGAGCAGGTCTTGAAACGCGATGGTGGAAACCAATTCGTGGCTAACGATTGCGATCTGAGTGGTGATCAATTTGGACAACTCTGGCTCCTGACCGGGCCAAACATGGGTGGTAAGTCCACCTTCCTCCGACAAAACGCGCTTATGATAATCTTGGCGCAAATGGGTTCTTACGTTCCGGCACAGCGCGCAAAAATCGGAATTGTCGATCGGCTTTTCAGCCGGGTGGGTGCGGCCGACGATCTTGCGCGGGGACAATCCACCTTTATGGTCGAAATGGTTGAGACCGCCGCCATTCTGAACCAGGCGACCGAAAAGTCATTTGTGATCCTTGATGAAATTGGTCGCGGCACAGCCACTTTTGATGGACTTTCCATCGCTTGGGCAGCGATTGAGTATCTCCACCAAATAAACAAATGCCGAACTCTTTTTGCCACCCACTATCATGAACTCACATCACTTTCCGAGCCTCTCGAACGCCTTTCCAACGTGACCATGAAAGTGAAAGAATGGGATGGTGAAGTCGTTTTCTTGCACGAAGTAATGCCGGGGACAGCGGACCGGTCCTATGGAATCCAAGTGGCAAAACTGGCTGGCTTGCCACCTTCTGTGATTACCCGGGCGAAGGACGTCTTAGGGCAACTGGAAGGATCAGAACGGGCCTATTCGGCAAATACATTGATTGATGATTTGCCACTGTTTTCTGCTGAACCCAAAAAAGCCCAACCGCAAGTGGCTGCAGAACATGAAGTTCTGGCCTCACTTAGGGACACAAACCCGGACGACCTCACACCTAGAGAAGCGTTGCAGGCTCTTTATGATCTCCGGGCGAAAGTACTGAAAAAAGAGGGTTAGGCCTGCGCCGCCAGAAGCGCAGTGTTTCCACCGGATGCCGTAGTATCAATACACACATGTCGCTCCGCGATCAGCATGACCATGTCATCGATTGAGGCGATCAACGGCAGAATTGCACCTTCACGCTTTGCCAAAGCCTCACGGATCGGACGCAATTCATCATGCGAACCGAAATGCGTAACGGCATCATATCCTCTAAGCTTCACAAGTAGCTCCGGATCAAGTCCAACCGCCGAAACGGGACTGCAGCCTTGCTCCTGTGCCATTTCTAGTTGCTCATCAAGATCAGCTTGCCGCGGACCCAAACACAGAACAACGCCGCGAGCAAATTCCATGAGTTGGTTGGATTCGCCCGTGGGACCTGGAAGACTTTCTTCCCGTAGAGGTTCCGTGCGAACGCGAGATTTTGCACTATCAATCAGTGACTGAACTTCCGGCAATGTATTTGCGGTTTCACTCGACATTGGTTTCGTGTCTGGCGAAAAATGTTTTTGTGTCCCGCTCCGCATGAACCGTCTGATATAATTAGGACCGCCTGCTTTCGGCCCTGTGCCAGATAGCCCCTCACCGCCAAAAGGTTGTGAGCCAACCACGGCACCAATCTGATTTCGGTTCACGTAAATGTTCCCGGCATGAACTGAATCAATGATGTGCTGAACCCGGTCATCGATACGCGTATGCAAGCCAAAGGTCAGACCATAGCCCGTGGAGTTGATGTCACTTATCACCTGTTCAAGGTCATCGGATTGAAACCGGACCACATGAAGAACAGGGCCGAAGATTTCCTCGTTCAATTCGGTAATTGAAGAAAGCGAAAGAAGTGCAGGTCCCACAAAATATCCCTCACCTGGCGCATCCAATTGTTTCAGGAGCCTGTCTTCCTTTCGGGCAATCTCGATATGCGCTTCGATTTTTTCCTTGGCGGAAACATCAATCACGGGGCCTATATCACTGGAGGTCAGCCAAGGATTACCGAGAGAAAGTTCATCCATGGCACCCATCAACATTTCCAAAAGCAAGTCTGCGATTTCGTCCTGCAGGTAAAGCACACGAAGTGCGGAACATCGCTGCCCGGCACTTTGGTAAGCCGACGCTATCACATCACGCACCACTTGTTCGGGAAGCGCAGTGGAATCCACAATCATTGCATTAAGGCCACCAGTTTCGGCGATCAATGGTGCATCCGGTGAAGCGTGTTTGGCCATGCCACGATGAATAACCTGCGCAGTCTGCGTGGACCCCGTGAAACAAACACCATCAATCCGATCACTGGAAGTAAGGGCTGTCCCGATTGTATTTCCCAAACCTGGAAGCAGTTGCAGAACAGGTGCTGGAACACCGGCCTCATGCAATAATTCCACGGCACGATAAGCAACCAGCGATGTGGCTTCAGCGGGCTTTGCCAATACACCGTTTCCAGCGGAAAGTGCTGCACTGATCTGTCCTGTGAAAATTGCCAAAGGAAAGTTCCATGGGGAAATACACGTGAATATACCCCTCGCAGACGCGTCCGGATGAAGGTTTGCTTGGTGCGCGTAGAAACGCAAAAAGTCAACAGCTTCACGCACTTCGTTAATGCAATCCGCCATTGCTTTCCCAGCCTCTCGGGTAAGCAAAGCGAAAAATTCAAATGCATGCTTTTCGTAAAGATCAGCGGCTCTGTTCAGAATGAGAGATCGCTCCGTGACGCTGACATTTTCCCAGGTCTTGGCAACGCCAATAGCGGCTTGCACATCTTCGGCGGTGGCGAAGCAAACGGTGCCGACTTCTTCACTCGGAATTGCCGGGTTAAAGACCGCTATCGGATTTTCAGGTTTGGCTTTTGCAGCGGTTAGCGGCCGCGCATGCCATTGATGCGTTTGAAACCGGCCTCTGCCATCATCAATCATGGTCATATCAATCGGGTCGGTCATGTCATAACCAATGGAGTTTACCCTCGACGGCCTGAACAAGTCCGGGCCTCGCGCAATACCTCGGTTGGCCGCTTCGCCCATAAAGTCTTCAACGGCCAAGAATGGATCTTTTGCAATTTCTTCCGGCGCAATTTCTTCATCAACGATCTGGTTTACGAACGAACTGTTTGCACCGTTCTCCAACAAGCGTCGAACCAGATAAGCAAGCAAGTCGCGGTGACGGCCAACAGGCGCATAAATTCGGCACCGCGTTTGATTGGTTTTCATCACAAGCCCATGCAAGGCTTCACCCATGCCGTGCAATCGCTGAAACTCAAACGCATCTTTTCTGTTTCCTGCAAGTTCGAGAATTGCACAAACGCTATGCGCATTATGCGTAGCAAATTGCGGATAAATTCGATCTATCATGCCAAGCAAGCGCTTTGCGTTCGCAATGTAAGATACATCGGTGGATGCTTTTCGGGTGAACACTGGAAACCCATCGAGCCCCAATGTCTGCGCGCGTTTCACCTCCGTGTCCCAGTAAGCTCCTTTCACCAGCCGGACCATAAAACGACGATTGAACCGTCCTGCCAAATTATAAAGCCAATCGATCACATGGGACGCGCGTGGGCTGTAAGCTTGAACCACCACGCCAAAACCGTCCCATCCCGCAAGGGAAGGGTCCGACACAACCGCTTCGATGACATCAAGCGACAGATCAAGCCGGTCTGCCTCTTCCGCATCAATGTTGAAACCCATGCCAGCGGACTTTGCCAGGAGTGCCAGCGAACGCGCCCTCGGCACCAACTCATCCAGCACCCGCTGCCGCTGACCGTATTCATAGCGCGGGTGAAGTGCGGAGAGTTTTACCGAAATACCAGGGTTTTCCCGCACATCGTCTTTGACACAAGCCTTTGCAATCTGATTGATCGCTTCCGAATAAGACAAGTGATACCGTCTCGCATCGGCCTCTGTTCGGGCGGCTTCGCCGAGCATATCATAAGAGTATGTATACCCTTCTTTCTCGAATGCGTCCGCCTCTTGCATGGCTTCATTGATGGTTTGACCCAGAACAAATTGTCGACCCATCTCCCGCATCGCCTGGCCCACTGCCGTCCGGATTACCGGCTCACCGAGACGCTTCACTGCACCGCGAAGCGTTCCCAACAATCCGGATTCATCATCATCCAGAACTTTACCGGTCAGCATGAGAGCCCAGGTGGACGCATTCACAAGTGAAGAACTCGATTGACCAAGGTGCTTGCCCCAATCGGAGGGCGCAATCTTGTCCTCGATCAAGGCATCAATCGTTTCCGCATCCGGCACCCGTAGCAACGCCTCCGCCAAGCACATCAGGGCAATTCCTTCATCGGTGGAAAGGCCATATTCGGCAAGAAATGATTCCATCAAACCGGGGTCAGAATTTTCACGAATTTCGCGAACCAATTGCGCCGCTGAAACAGAAATTCTTTTACGTTCGTCCGTGGATAAATCAGCATCGGACACAAGCCGCTTCAGCACATCGCTTTCATCAGGCAATGTCGCTTCCCGCATCAGGTACCGTGGGTCAATTTCTGAAATCGTACTCATCCTGATCGCTCCTACTGATCTATCCATGATACACGCTTCAGGACAGGCAAAGTTCCTGTAAATTTGCCTGTAGTAAAGAAAATGACTAATTAATTTCGATCTTACGAAACAAAAGGGAATCAATCCTCATGATTGAAGTCGATAATCTGGATCGCAAAATCATTGATATCCTTTCATCCGATGGGCGCATCTCAATAACCGATTTGTCGAAACGCATCGGCCTGTCAAAAACACCGTGTCAGGTGCGGGTAAAGCGATTGGAGGAGAAGGGAATAATCACCGGCTACAGAGCTCTGCTGGATCCGGTAAAACTGGGCATAGATCACATCGCATTTGTGGAGGTAAAACTGCACGATACACGGGAAAAAGCATTGCGCGAATTTAATCAAGCCGTTGTCAAAGCCGCTGAGATTGAGCAATGTCATATGATCGCGGGACGGTATGATTATCTTTTGAAAGTCCGGACACGGAACATAACCGATTATCGGACAATCCTCGCGGAGGTAATCTCGCAATTGCCATATGTGGCAAACACATCCACTTTCGTTTCCATGGAAGCTGTGAAAGATGATCTCATGACAGGAGACTGGCGTTGACCAACGAAGATCGCATCATTCGACTTGAAGAGGAAATCGCTTACCTGCGCACAACCAATGAGGAATTGTCCGGCGAACTTGCATTGCAGTGGAAACGTATCGAACAATTGGAAAATCTCATCAAGGTTCTGGAGACACGTTTCTCAGGCCTCGAAGAAACCCTTGATGGTCCAGCGGAAGATACAAGACCACCCCACTGGTAAACAATGAAAAGTCTGAAAACACTGATCAATACCCATGCCAATACCGGTAGACTTGAATGGATTGGAATTCGCAGCATACGGCGTGAACCTATGGACATTTTGGAACGCGTTGAAGTGACAATGGCCGGGCTGAACGGTGACCACTCAAGCAATGGCGGAAAAAGAAGTGTCACACTCATCCAACATGAGCACCTGTCCGCAATCGCATCTTTCCTTAAACTAAAAACCGTTACACCTGATCTGTTGAGGCGCAACCTGGTGGTCAGCGGTATCAATCTGGTTGGATTGAAAGCGAGAACCTTCACAATTGGAACCGTTTTGTTACAAACAACCGGCATATGCGCACCCTGTAGCAGAATGGAAGAAGCGCTTGGCCACGGGGGTTATACTGCCGTACGCGGTCATGGCGGCATAACGGCCTCTGTTCTACAGCCTGGTGAAATCAAGATTGGTGACCGTGTAAGCCCCGCTTAGGCTTTGCAAAACGGAATTTTGCCTTGTATGTAAGGCCGACAAACAGGAAACCCGGCAAAAACCTTATTTGCGGTTTTGATAACCCATTGGCATCCATGACCCAAGAAACTGTGACACAGGATGAAACATCCGCGATTTTACGACGGGTGATATCTGAAAACTGGAAGCTCTATTATCGGCGTTACCTTGTCGCCTTCTTGCTATTGGCAGCGGTGGCGGGCAGCACGGCCTATGTGGCCTATATTGTAAAGAATATTACCAATGACGTGTTTGTGCGTCAGGACTTAAGCGCTGCGACGTATATCGCCATATCCATATTCATTGTTTTCTCAATCCGCGGCCTCGCAACCTATGGCTATATGGTTGTTCTAGGACAGATCGGAAACAACATTGTTGCCCGCTATCAGAGACGCATATTCGATCATCTTTTGAAGCTTGGAATCAGTTTCCATAAATCCAATCGCTCGGCCTATATCGTGGGTCAAATCAACCAGAACATTCTTGCCATGCGCGGCATGATGAATGACATCGTGATCGTGTTTGCACGCGATTTTTTCACCCTTGTGGGGCTAATCGCCGTGATGATCATTCAAGACTGGTACATGACCGTCATCTCTCTTGCAGTGATGCCAGTGATCGTCTTCATTATGTCGCGCTATGTGCGCCGTATGCGAAAAGCAGCGAAGCAGGAAGTGGACCTTAATGCCCGGGTCACCTCATCACTCGTTGAAAATTCACAAGGAATGGAGATCGTTAAAGGCTTCACGATGGAAGATCAAATGATCAACAAGATGCAAGATCTCACATCGCAAGCCGAAATCCGCTCTAACAGAATCGTGTCACTGAATGCCAAAACAAAGCCGCCGACGGAAATTCTAGCTGGCTTCGCGATCGCAGGTGTGGTCGCTTATGGTGGTTACCGCGTGGCGGAATTGGGCCATGATGCAGGCGGTATGTTCTCGTTTCTCACCGCAGCCATGCTCGCCTATGAACCGGCAAGAAAACTTGCAAGCTTTCGTGTTTCATTTGAACGGTCTCTCGTAAATGCACGGATGCTCTATGCGATCCTTGATACACCGCCAAGGCAAGCCGACCTCGACAATGCCAAAGAACTGCAAATCAAGTCAGGTGAAATTGAGTTCCGCAAAGTGAGTTTCTCCTATCAAAACGATGACCCTATTTTGCGTGACATCAGCATTGTCGCTCAAAGCGGAAAAACCACAGCGCTGGTCGGTCCTTCCGGCGGTGGCAAGTCCACAATGATCGCGCTGGTGCAACGCTTCTATGATCTGGATAGCGGCGAGATACTCGTGGACAACCAGAATATCGCCAACGTCACCAGCGAGAGCCTTCGAAAATCAATCGCCTATGTGTCCCAACAACCTATACTGTTTGAAGGCTCAATTCTCGAAAATATTCGCTACGGCAGACCTGACGCAACAGACGAGGAAGTATTCGAAGAAGCTAAACTTGAACAGGCACATGAGTTTGTACTAGATCAAACTGAAGGTTATGAAACGATGGTTTTTGAAATGGTGTTCAAA
>CAWUJX010000081.1:0-13582 GCA_963922635.1 uncultured Hyphomicrobiales bacterium
GCGGGATGCCGCGGGCGCGGGCGTTATCATGGATCACCCGCACGGTGGCATCGCCAATGCCGCGTTTTGGTTTGTTGATAATGCGTTCAAAAGCGAGGTCATCGGCAGGCTGACACACGACGCGGAAATAGGCCATGGCATCGCGGATTTCGAGGCGCTCGTAGAAGCGCGGGCCGCCGATCACGCGGTAGTTGATCCCCATGGTCACGAAGCGGTCTTCAAACTCCCGCATCTGGAAAGAGGCGCGCACCAGGATTGCAATCTCGTTGAGCGTGTGGCCTTTGTTTTGAAGCGCTTCGATTTCGTCGCCGATTGAGCGGGCTTCTTCTTCCGAGTCCCATCCGGCAGAAACGATTACCTTTGCATCATCGGGGTCTGCGGTTTCGGTGAAAAGTGTTTTGCCAAGGCGGTCTTCGTTGTTGGCGATCAGGTGGCCCGCTGCGCCCAGAATATGTGCCGTTGAGCGGTAGTTGCGCTCAAGCCGAATGACTTTCGCGCCGGGAAAGTCTTTTTCAAAGCGCAGGATGTTATCCACCTCCGCGCCGCGCCAGCCATAGATCGACTGGTCATCATCGCCGACACAGCAAATATTTGGGCTTTGATTGGTTTTCGATGGGCCATCCGGCCCATCGCCCGTTCGTGAGCCGACACTTTCGCTGGTCGCGAAAGTTTGCTCTGCCACGGAGGGTGGAGTGCCTCGCTCCTCTAATGCTTCGCTTGCCTCGTCTGTCATGGAGGGGCGTGCGGATGCGGCTTCAGAAGAAGGTTTTTGCGCGAGCAATCGCAGCCACAGATATTGGGCGACGTTGGTGTCCTGATACTCGTCCACCAGAATGTATTTGAAGCGGTGGTTATACTCGGCCAGCACGTCCGGATTTTCCTTGAAGAGCCGGATGGTCTCCATCAACAGGTCGCCAAAGTCGCAGGCATTGAGAATTTTCAGGCGGTCCTGGTATTGCTGGTAGAGTTCACGCCCGCGGCCATCGGCGAAGGAGCGTGCATCGCCCTCGCGCACGTCGTCCGGCCCGAGGCCTTTGTTTTTCCAACCATCAATCAACCCCGCCAACATGCGCGGAGGCCAGCGTTTGTCGTCAATGCCCTCGGCGCGGATCAGTTGCTTCAACAGGCGGATCTGATCATCAGTGTCGAGGATTGTGAAGTTTGACTTCAGCCCCACCAGTTCGGCGTTACGGCGCAGGATTTTGCCGCCGATGGAGTGGAACGTGCCGAGCCAGGGCATGCCTTCGACCGCATCTCCCAACATGCGGCCAATGCGTTCTTTCATTTCACGCGCCGCCTTGTTGGTGAAGGTAACCGCGAGAATTTGCGATGGATACGCGCGACCCGTGCGCAGGATGTGCGCAATGCGGGTGGTGAGAACGCGGGTTTTGCCCGTGCCTGCCCCGGCAAGCACGAGAAGCGGGCCGTCCAGAGACTCGACCGCGTCAAGCTGCTCCGGGTTCAGTCCTTCGAAATAATCCGGTTCATTGCGATCCCTGTTGGCGGCCATGGCGCGGGCGGCAATGCCACCGCTTGCGGGCGCAGGCGCTGGATTTTCTGAATCCGGGATAGAATCAAACGGGTTCGACATTTGTTCTAGATAGGGTTTTGTATGATAAATGAACAGTCATAGGCTCAAAAATCAGCCGGGTTTTCCAACGGGGAAAAATTTTACGACTGTCGCCAAGGAATGGCCATTGAGGCGCGTCTAATGGATAAATGTTCAACGATCTGGAACCGCACTTGAACGCTGAAACGGATGATAATGCGCTCGCCTTGCGCGCTTCAATGGGTGATCGCCAAGCCTTTGCCGCACTTATTGAGCGCCATTACGACTTGGTGTTTCGCGTGGCGTATCGGTTTTGCGGGCATCGCGAAGCAGCAGAAGATATTGCGCAGGATGTGTGTGTGTCGCTTCCAGCGAAGCTGAAGGGTTATCGCGGTGATGCGGCGTTTACCACCTGGCTTTACCGGATTGTGGTCAATCGCGCGAAAGATGCGAAACGCAAGCAAATTACGGTCGACCGGAAACATGCGGAATTCGCCGATGTGAATAGTCTATCGCGTGGTGAAGCCGAAGCTGTAGCTCGCGATCTGGAATGGCTTGATGATGCCATGGCGCGATTGCCTGTGGACCTGCAGGAGACTGCTGTTCTCGTGGTGGGAGAAGGGCTCGGTCATGGCGAGGCAGCGGCAATTCTCGGTGTGAAAGAAGGAACGGTTTCGTGGCGCATGAGTGAATTGAAGAAAGCGTTACGTGCGCAGGCAGAGGAAGAAAGGATAGGCGCATGAGCAAGGAAATGGAACGATTGAACCGTGCATTTCGGCATCAGGACCGGGTCACACCGGAAGCGCACGCCAAGGCTTCATCGCTTGCGGCGGCAATGGATGCGTTTGACGCAGAAAATTTTTCGGCTGAATTCCAAGGATCGCAGGATGCCACACGTCTCAAAGGGCAAGGGGGTGAAATGAAACCCTTGTCGAAATGGAGACGAATGATGGAAACGATTAATTCAAAATGGGCCTATTCACTGGCGGGAAGTGCGAGCATTGCTGTGTTGGCGATGGTCATTGTGGGGCCCAACATTGGCGATTTCATCGCGCCTAATGATGGCTTTGAAACCCCAACTGAGAACAAAACCGTCAATGAGCCTTTGGTGATCACGGAAAACTCTGATGCGGTTGTGGCGAATGACAAAAATGGGGGTGGCGCACAGATCGCCACACCACAGGTTGTGAGACCTGGTGTTGTTGTGTCGCCGCCCGCCTTGAAGCGTTCGCGGGAAGTGGTGGGAAGCAGACCGGCAGGCAATTCGCAGGGGCTTTCCATTCAATCCGAGAGCTTTGTGCGGGTGGCACCGTCCGTTGCGCCCGCGCCAATTGATGTGACCCCTCCGACTTATCAGGATCAGGGGCGTGATCAGTTTGAGACGGTAGACGACAATCCGGTGAAGCTGGTGTCGGAAGACCCCGTTTCCACCTTCTCGGTGGATGTGGATACGGCTTCGTATGCGTTCATGCGAGCCTCGTTGAACAATAACGTTTTGCCGCCGAAGGATGCGGTGCGGGTGGAAGAGTTTATCAATTACTTTGACTATGCCTATGAAGCACCGAAGGATGCTTCCGAGCCGTTCAAGGCGAATGTTTCCATCATGCCGACACCCTGGAACGAGGGGACAAAACTCATGTCCATCGGCATCAAGGGCTATGAGTTGGAGCGCGCAGAAGCGCCTGACGCCAATCTCGTATTCCTGATTGACACGTCGGGCTCGATGAACGCGGCCAACAAGCTGCCGCTGTTGCGCAACTCGTTCAAATTACTGCTTTCAACCCTTAAGCCAACCGATACGATTTCCATTGTTGCCTATGCGGGGAGTGCAGGGACTGTGCTTGAGCCCACAAAGGCGGCTGACAAAAACAAAATTCTCGCTGCCCTGGATAACTTGAGGGCAGGCGGTTCCACAGCTGGCGGAGAAGGTATCCGGCAGGCGTATAACCTCGCGGAAGCCACCTTCAAAGAGAAAGGGGTAAACCGCGTAATCCTTGCGACCGATGGGGATTTCAACGTGGGAATTTCCAACCCGGAAGCGCTAAAGTCTTTTGTGGAACGAAAACGCGATACGGGCGTCACACTCTCAGTGCTTGGCTTTGGTCAGGGCAATTACAATGATGCCTTGATGCAGAAACTGGCGCAGAACGGGAACGGCAATGCGAACTATATCGATACGCTTTCGGAAGCGCGAAAGGTGCTTGTGGAAGAAGCAGGTTCGACGCTGTTTACCATTGCCAAGGATGTGAAGTTGCAAGTGGAGTTTAACCCCGCACAGGTGAGCGAATATCGGTTGATTGGTTATGAGACCCGCACGCTTGCCCGTGAAGACTTCAACAATGACAAGGTGGATGCGGGCGATATCGGCGCCGGGCATACGGTGACGGCCCTCTACGAGATTACCCCGGTGGGCTCTGATGCAGCGCTTGTGGATGGGCTTCGTTACGGCAATGAAGAAGTGGCTTCAAATACGGCTGCTGATGAGTATGGGTTCCTTAAGATCCGATACAAGTTGCCGGATAGTGAGGTCAGTTCATTAAAGACGCGACTTATCACGAAATCTGATGAGCAGGCAAATGTGCAAGCTGCTAGCAATGATGCGCGGTTTTCCGCAAGTGTTGCGGCGTTTGGGCAAATGTTGCGCGGTGGGCAATATACGGGCAGCTTTACCTATGGGGATGTCATTGCCCTCGCTCAGTCGGGGAAGGGAGATGATGAATTCGGATATCGTGCGGAATTCATTAATCTCGTCCGCTTGGCTGAGAGTGCTGCGGCACTACAACCGCTAAAACCGTAAGCAATACAAAACACCCCGCACTATGATCAATGGAACGGGGTGTTTTTGCCTGTTGCGCGGTGTCGGAGGGAAGAGCAACAGGGTGGGGGATCGGGTAGTGGGCTTACCTGAGTTTTGCGTGGCCGAGTGGCACTGAGAATTTGCGGCACCAGATGACCACCGTGTCAAAACCGGAATCCCGTAGGTTTGCCGGGATCGTGTATGTTTGTTTGCCAGTGTTTTTCTTCAGAACTGCAAAATCAGTTCCGGCGGTGAATTTGCCGTTTTTGCCGAGGGCAACGCGTGGGTCCGGGGCACCGTCAAACCAGAAACTGCTTTCCAGTACGATTTTTCCGCCTGATACAGAGACCGCTCCTTTGGTGACGTGGTTGCTGTCGCCTTTGAATTTACCTGATTTTGCACCGGCAAATGCTGGCAGGGACAGGGTTGCGCCGCCAACGAAAGCGGCAGTAGCGGCGGCGGAGGAAATCATAAAAGCACGGCGGTTCATGGATAAAGTCCTTTTGAAATGTGTGATGCGGGGCAAGTTCTGCCGCGCTGACAAGAACCAATCTGTACATTTGGAACTGATTGGTCAATAAACAGGTTTTCACGATGAAGTGAATTATAAACTGAATGGTTCCTAATATATGGAAGCGTGACCTCAGGAGTAGGGCCAATGGCGAGACCGCGAGAGTTTGATCTGGATAAAGCGCGGGAAGACGCAATGAATGTGTTTTGGGAGCAGGACTATCAAGGCGCAAGCCTGCCTGATCTTCTGGATGGGCTGGGTCTTTCGCGGGGTAGTCTTTACAAAGCTTTTGGCAGTAAGCGCGCTTTATTTCTGGAGGCACTGGCTCTCTATGACCGCACCGTTTTGCAGCCGGGCATCGAACTTCTTATCGATAAAAGCAAAGGCAGCGGTGGGAAAAGAATTGCCGTCTTTTTTGAAATGGCCTTGCGTTCGGTGGAAGGGGGTGACCGGCGCGGATGCTTACTGTGCAATGCGGCTGTGAGTGCCACGCGTAATGATGGGGAAGTGCAGGAAGTGGTTTTACGCATGCTCAACGATCTTTCAGGAGGTTTCTCGAAGGCGCTTGAGGATACGGACGGTTTCCGAGGAGCTTCTGCCGCCGAACTTAGAGCCAAAGCGGACGCAATCGTGCTCGCTTATGTGGGGCAGCGGGTCATGGCGCGGAGCGGGGCAGAGCTTGAGCGTTTACGTGCTGCCAGCGCTGCTGCGCTCGACGGACTTTAGGGCTTGAAAGTATTTACTTCGTCCAGGCGCTGCGGACACGATGCAAGGCAAACCACACAAGCGCCAGAATGAACGGCACAGAAAGTGCCGTGAGGGTTGTGTTGGAAAACGGCATCCACGGTTGTTCGGAAATCGCCTTCAACAGATGTGATACAAGACCAACCGCGTAATAGGTGATCGCCACCACGGAAAGCCCTTCAACGGTCCTCGATATCTTTAGCTGTTGGTCATGGCGCTTATCCATTGATTGCAACAGTGCCTGATTGCCTTTGTTAAGGTTCAACTCGATGCGTGTGCGAAGCAGAACGAGCGCGCGCGACAAGTCATTGGTGAGTGTTTCCTGGCGTTTGGCCGTACTTTCAATGGTGGCAATCGCCGGATTAATCCGGGAACGCAAAAACCCGCTCATGGTCTGTACGTCGCCCACTTTCACTTCTTCCAGCGATGACATGCGCTGGGTGAACAGATCGAAATAGGCGCGCGAAGCAGCGAAACGGTAGCGGATTTCAGAGGCGAGAATATTATTGCGTTCCGAAAGGCTCGACAGGCGCTGGAACAGGTCTTCGTCGTCCACCGGTGAGGCTTGGTTGTCCCGCAGTGATACGGTGAGATCATCCAGCTCACGCTCGAACTCTGTGAGTTGTGCGCCCACATTCCGCGCTTTCGGCAAGCCAAGAAGGCTCATGGTCCGGTAGGTTTCCATCTCGATGAGACGCTGCAATCGCCGGCCCAATTCGTCGCCTGTGAGGTTTTTGCCATAGAGAACAAAACGGATCGCGCCGCTATCATCGGGTTTGAAGGTCGAGCGCACATCGATATCATTGCGGATCTTGCCGCCGTAGATCCTTTCATCAATGGGAAGTTCCTTCAGCATTTCGCGGGCGGATTTTACGATCTTCAACCGGAGCAGGACGTGGATTTCTGTCTCATCCATGGGAAAGACTTCACGCACGAAATCGGGCAAGCGGATATCGTCGGCACCGTCATCCAAATCCTTGAACAGGGTGCAGGACATGAACTCCGTATGGCGCTCCATCTTGACCCTGATTTTGCCGATGGACCCGACGATGTGACGAAGTGAAGAGGGTGTTGCGCTCGGGTCAATCTGATCAAAGAACCGTTGATATACTTCCTGGCTCGCTGCGAACGCCACATGCAGAATTTCCGCCGGTGCGCGCACACTCTGCGCAGGGCGGGCATGGGCTTCGGCGATCAGAGCGTCGCGCTCAGCATGGAAGTTCCACGATGGCTTGGTAACTGCGGGTGGCGGTGCTGCTTCGATGGTCATGGCTAAAGATAAATTATAAAACCGTTCTGTTACCTGTTACATGGTGCGCTACGGCATAAAAACCAGACAAGGCCTCAGCTTCGTGCAGGCTTGCGATTTGATTTGTGCTGGATTTCCGATCGGCGTTATCGTGTTATGGGGATTGAGGTTTCCGTAGCGGGTCACAATGCAGGTGAGGAGAGAGTTAAATGTTTGGTTTTGGGCGTGAGGCAAAGGTTGGCGCGGCGCGTATGGTTCGATTGTCTGGAGTTGTATCTTTAGTCTTGCTGTTTGCGTTACCGATCGTGTCGGGTCATGCGCAGGAAGATCGCTATATCGGCTACTATTATCCCGAGCCAAAAACGTCTGAATCCTATCAGGCACCATTGCCATCGTTGCCGGGTGTCAGCCGTCTTTCCCGGGTCGGATTTGTGACTCAGCTGGACCAATTGCAGAAGAAAAAGCCATATCCGCCCGGCTACCATATGTTCGCCAAAGGCGGGAACGCTGACCACTTAATCATCGTCGCTACGGAAGAGGGACGATACAACACACTCTTCCGGTTGCGTGGGTTGTTGGCGTCTATGACAGCAGACGCGCGCACTTCGCCGCTGTTCCAGAAACTTGGGCATGTGGAGCAGCTTAATTTCTTTGATCTGGCGAAAATGGCGGGGTTCAAGGATATCACTGTCACGAACGGTGATGATCTCGCCCATCTCGTGACGCTTCAATAATCAAAATTTAGGCCATGTGATGCGGGACGCAATTTTTCACTTGAAACTAGTTTATAGTTAAACTATATAGTTTGATATTAAACTAAATGGAGAAAAGCCATGAGCCAGATTGAAACGCAGAATCCGAATGCCGCTCCTGATAAAAGCAAGCGGAAGTTTTTGAAAATTCTTGGCGGTGGTGTGATCGTCGCGGCAGTGGGTGGGGGCGTATTCGCTACCACACGCACGCCCACCAAAGCGCTTGAACCTTGGAAAATGGCGTTGGGACCCGATGCGGGCGTGGACCCTCGCCGGATTATTCTCTCCCATGCAATCCTCGCGCCGAACCCCCATAACCGCCAGCCCTGGGTGGTGGAGTTGCAGGGCGATGACCGGATCAATCTGTATTGTGATCTGGAGCGGCGTCTGCCTCATACCGATCCCTTTGATCGCCAGATTACGGTGGGACTTGGATGTTTCCTCGAATTGGCAGAGATTACCGCGCGCCAAATCGGCATGAAAATGGAAATCGATGTCTTTCCGGAAGGTGAGCCGCAACCGCGCCTCGATGGATCGCTCGTTGCGCGCATGAAAGTCTCAAAGGCGGATGTTTCGCCAGACCCGTTGTTTGCGCAGATTTTTGACCGTCGCTCAAACAAGGACCCCTATGATGTGGCGCGAAGTGTTGATGCTGTGAGTGCGGAAACCATGATCAGTGTGGCGGGCGAAGGTGTCATGACAGGCGCTGTTACTGATACGGTCCAATCGGCCGCACTTAGGGAGATCGCATGGAACGCGATGAATACGGAACTGCACACTTATCGCACAGCGAAGGAGAGCATTGATCTGTTGCGTATCGGAAAGGCTGAGATCGAAGCAAATCCAGACGGTATTGATCTGGGTGGCGCATTCTTTGAAGTGATCGATGCGGCAGGCCTTATGAGCCGTGAAGAGATGCTGGACACGAATTCCACTGTCTTCAAGCAACAGCTTGAAGCCATCAAAGAACCGTTCGGCACTGCCAATGGCTTTGTTTATGTGAAGACTTCAGGAAACCGACGCAAAGACCAGATCGCGGCGGGTCGGGCCTATGTGCGGATAAATCTGAAGGCGACCGAGATGGGTATTTCCATGCAGCCATGGTCTCAAGCACTGCAAGAATTTGAAGAGGTTGCCCCGCAATATTCAGAAATCCGTGAGGCGCTTGGCGTGGGTGAGCAGGAAACACTGCAAATGTTTGCCCGCATCGGCTATGGTGACAATCCGAATCCAAGCCCGCGCTGGGCCTACGATACAAGGATCAGACAAAGCGGATGAACAAAACTAACCAATCTCAGGAACCGGATATTTCTGCATTTTTCCGGTTCTTCAATGAGGTTGGCATCATCAATCAGCTTTCCAGTACCCGTGCGGAGCGTGACATGCCGCACGGGCTTACCATGTCACAGTATTCAGTTCTCAATCACTTTGTACGCGGATTGCCGCCTAAGTCGCCGCTTGAACTGGCCAACGCATTTCAGGTTACCAAAGGCGCGATGACCAATACGATCAAGCAGTTGGAGAGCAAGGGCTTTATCAATATTCGCCCGCATGAAGTGGATGGGCGCTCAAAAATTGTATCCATTTCAGATGCGGGCCGTTCTGCCCATGCCGCTGCGCAGGCAAGCCTGTTGATTGCGTTTCAGGATTTCGTTGGTGCGTTTGATCCGAAGGAAGTTGCCGAACTCATCCCCATGCTGGAGCGCATCCGCATTTGGCTCGATAACAACCGATAAGGGTTAACCGTCGAGTAGGTGTCATTCTCCCCGCGGATACCGGTTCTGTTCTTCCAGAACATTAAGGTCCATGTGGTTGCGCATGTAGCGTTCGGATGCTTTCTGCAGTGGTTGAAAATCCCACGGGTAATATTCACCATTGCGAAGGGCATCATAGACAACCCAGCGCGCAGCCTGGCTCGCACGAACGTCTGCGTCGAACCGGTTCAAATCCCAGCGTTCATCAGCAATTGCGCGCAGGCGGGCCAGATGGTCTTTATAAGCGGGATCTTCGGCAAGGTTGTTCATTTCATGGGGGTCCGCATCCAGATCGAACAATTGCTCTGGGTCCAGTTGGCAGCGGACATATTTGAGACGGCCTTCCACCAGACACACAAGCGGGGCGTATGAAGCTTCGGCCGCATATTCAATTGGGACGGGCCCGCTGCGCTTCGCACCGGAAGCCAAAGCGGAGATGTCTTCTCCATCCGTCCAGGGCAAGATATCGGACAGGTCCACACCAGCGAGTGCTGCCAGAGTGGGTTTTATATCGAGATTGGAGACGGGCTCTTCCACAAAACCCGGTGACAAGTGCGGCGCGCTGATCATGAGAGGTGTCCGCGCCGAACCTTCGAACATGCTCATTTTGAACCAGAGACCTTTTTCGCCGATCATGTCACCATGGTCTGAGCAAAAGATGACGATGGTATCATCTGCCATGCGTCCATCCTCCAGCACCCGCAAAATCTCGCCAATCTTTTCATCAAGATAAGAGATATTGGCGAAATAGGCGCGGCGTGAGCGGCGGATATCGTCTGGAGTGATGTGGAAATTCTTGTAATCGTTAGCGAGAAAAATGCGCTGGGAATGGGCGTCATGATCTGCGAATTCGAGGGCTGAGACGTGCGGCTCCAAATGTTCGCAGTCGGCATAAAGGTCCCAATGTTTTTTCCGGGCCACATACGGGTCGTGCGGATGGGTGAAGCTGACTGTGAGGCACCATGGCCGATCGTCCAGTCTGCGCGAAAGCGTGCGCAGCTTGTGGCAAGCGTGATAGGCAACCTCATCGTCATATTCGAGTTGGTTTGTGATTTCCGCCACGCCCGCGCCCGTCACGGAACCAAGATTGTGATACCACCATTCAATGCGCTCGCCGGGTTTACGATAATCTGGTGTCCAGCCAAAATCGGGTGGATAGATGTCAGTCGTCAGGCGTTCCTCAAATCCATGTAATTGGTCAGCGCCTACGAAATGCATTTTACCCGACAGGCACGTGTAATACCCGGCTGATCGCAGGTGATGGGCATAGGTCGGAATGGCGGATGAAAATTCAGCGGCATTATCATATACGCGTGTACGGGAAGGCAATTGCCCGGACATGAAAGAAGCCCGCC
Organism: uncultured Hyphomicrobiales bacterium; assembly: GCA_963922635.1. Taxonomy (GTDB): domain Bacteria; phylum Pseudomonadota; class Alphaproteobacteria; order Rhizobiales; family Rhizobiaceae; genus JAALLB01. Next base: position 10,712 of record CAWUJX010000081.1, read on the forward strand.
CGGGCGCGCATAGGGGACTTGCCGTATAATTGTTCGCAAATCTCGCTGAGCGTTCTGCCAACCGTTTCAAGTTCGGTGTGTGCAGCCAGTCAGCGGGTCCATCGGGGAATAGGGTGCCGTTTAGTTGATCGACCATAAGGATCAGAATGTTGGGTTTAGCTGCCATGTTGGTTGCTCCAATACCGCGAGATTATGCATCGGAAATTGATTCCGATGCTTGGTGTAATGCTCTGTTTTTAATGGGATATTTTTAAAAAAACACTCAGGCCGGCGGTGGCTGGTATGCCATTACGCCAGCGTAGTGAAGAGGCTTTTTCAACAAACCCTTTTGGGTCATTAGTCGCGGTAGTCGGGTTCTTCCCGGTCCAGAATTTCTTTCAGATTAGCGAAATGCATCTGATCAGGATCGCCATACTCTTCCATTTCTTGAGCGGCTTTCTCAGCGATTTCGTCCGAGAGGTATCGCAACGGCTGACCTGTCGAAAGGGCCTTGATGTAGGTTTCTGCTGCGCGCTCGAAATAGTAAAGGCGGTCGAAGGTCTCGCCCACGGTATCGCCGATGACCATCACACCGTGATTGCCCATAACCATCACTTTTACCTTTGGGTCGGAAAACAATGCTGCACAGCGCTCGCCTTCTTCTTCGAAGGCTAGGCCGCCGTAGTTCTCGTCGACCACGTGGCGGTTATGGAAGATCGCGGTGTTCTGATCGATGGCCCTCATCTTTGAGTCTGCCAGGCTTGCCAATACGGTTGCGTACACGGAGTGAACATGAAGTGCGCATCGCGCATGGGCGCATGTGCGATGCAGCGAACCGTGCAGGCCCCATGCGGTTTCATCCGGCGCGTCCGGGCGGTCCATCGTAGTGGGGTCGTTTGCATCCAGAAGCAGAATGTCTGATGCACGGATAAGCGAGAAATGCCGCTTGTTCGGATTGATCAAAAATTGGGTGCCGTCATCATTTACGGACAAGGAAAAGTGATTTGCCACTGCTTCATGCATGTTGAGCCTGACCGCCCATCTAAACGCTGCGGCGAGGTCGACCCGCTGTTCGTAATGTGTGAGGTTTGCACGTGGATCTTTGTGAAGTGGTTCAACAGACATTTTGGTTCTCCCTTCCTTTATGCGAAGGTGTCATGGAAGATTTCAGGCAGCAAGCAATATTTGCGACGTTTCTGCACACGCCAAACGTAAATTTGACTTGATCAGCGGACAAATTTTGCGGGAAGTTTGGGCGAACCGGGATTAAAGCGTTTGTTGAAGTGGACTTTTTTCTTTTTTGCATTGGTTTTTCTGCTGCCAGCCGGTTTGTCGCTGCTGGTTTGGCAGGCGGATACGAGTAAACCAACAAGCTGGAACTCTGCCGATTGGACCAGTTCAGGCATGTTGCCGACTGCCAGCAATGCGGAAGAAGCGGTTGTGCACGTGATGGCCGCGCGAACCGGGCGCTGGAAAGGCGCGCTATCGGTTCATTCTTGGTTGGTGGTGAAGCAAAAGGGCGCTGACCGCTATACCCGTTACGATGTGGTCGGGTGGGGAACGCCGGTTCGCGTCAATGCCTATGCGGCAGATGCCCGTTGGTATTCCAATGAACCCGAAATCATCCACACAGCGCGTGGTGGACGGGCTGAAAAACTCATTCTCGCATTCGAACGCGCGATTTTTGCTTACCAGTATGGCGAGCGTGGCGATTATGTGATCTGGCCGGGACCCAATTCCAACAGCTTCATCGCATATCTATTGGATCAGGTGCCTGAAAGCGGATGGGTATTGCCAGCCAATGCGGTAGGTCGCAACTGGCTTGGAAATGGTGAATGGGTACGGATTGATCCAAACTGGCGGAACATCCAGGTGTCGCTCAACGGATATGCGGGCATTGCCATGGGCGCGCGGCATGGGTTTGAAATAAATTTTCTTGGGCTGGTAGCAGGGTTTGGGATTTCCAAGCCAGCGATCAAACTGCCCGGTTTCGGCGATCTGACTTTCTGACTAGCCTCAAGCGCGGTGTTCTTCTTCGCTATTTGCCACAAGAGCGCGATTGAAATGGCGCAATGCGGTAGTCTGTGCCGCGTGACCGACCACGGTATAGTCTTTTGCCACATCCACCACTGGCAATGATGGAAGGCCTGCCTCGTCAAACCGCCGCAAGGCATATTCAAGATTATCCGTGATCGAAAGAAACGGCTTGGGGTTTTCTTCTTCATCAAATTCCAGGCGCGTCTTTTCCTCATCGTCATCTGTAGGGACCCAAAAATCAGATACCTTGATTGACCGCATCAGGTATTTGTGGGGGCCGTCTTTGAAGAAAAGGCCGCGCATTTCCAACTGCCATTCGAAGAAGGAATGCCCGTGGATTGCTTGATTGATGCCGGTGGAGATGGAAACGGCCAGCAAAAGTGCAATCGACAATCCGTATCCACCCGTCAGTTCAAAGACGATCATGGTGGTGGAGAAAGGCGCGCCGAGAACAGCTGCTGCCACGGCACCCATGCCGAGAATTGCGTATAGGCCCTGGCTTGAGGCAACGTCTGGAAAGATGCTGGAGGCGATGATGCCATAAGCGGCGCCTGTCATGGCACCAAGGTAGAGAGCGGGTGAGAACACACCACCGCCGAAGCGCGATGCAAGCGTGATAGCGGTCGCGGCCGTTTTGAACACGAGGAGGGCGAGGAGAAGTTGCAGGTCCATCTGGTTTTTGAGCGCGAGGTCGGTCGCTTCGTAGCCAACGCCCAGAACGTGGGGGAAAAAGATGCCGATGAAACCAATCATCAAACCGCCAATCATGGGCCGGAAGAACAAGGGTATGTCGATGTTACGGGCGACATAATCCGTGCACACAAGTGCGAACTGGAAACTGACGGAAACCAGTGC